>CAZSJF010000055.1:0-11476 GCA_964606705.1 uncultured Bacteroidales bacterium | reverse complement strand
TTCACAAAGATTTGCTATGTCATTTATAAAACTTATTTTAGTCGCCAACATTGAATTAGCGGCATATTTGGTCATTTCAGCAGAACGGATGTCCATAAAAATTATCGGATGGCCGTTTAATGTAAATGGTTTATATAATCTTGATATAATCTCTTCTGCTCTTTTCGTATCTGTTCCGACAATTATCCTGTCGGGTTTCAGGAAATCTTCGATAGCTGCACCTTCTTTTAAAAATTCAGGATTTGAGGCAACGTCAAATTCAACTTTAACAGCTCTTTTATTAAGTTCTTCCTGTATAACAGCCCTAACTTTCTCTGACGTTCCGACAGGAACAGTGCTTTTCGTTACAATAAGTATATAATCATTTATATTTTTACCGATTTCCTTTGCGGCATCAAGCACATGTTTAAGGTCCGCATTCCCGTCCTCATCCGGAGGCGTGCCGACTGCTATAAATATAACATCGCATTTATTCAGTGTCATTGGCAGGTCTGAAGTAAAACCAAGCCTTCCTTTTTCAATATTCTCCTGGACCATCTTTTCAAGACCCGGTTCAAATATAGGTATCACGCCTTTATTAAGCTTTTCTATTTTTTCCTTATCAATATCAACACACGATACATCAAGTCCCACTGATGCAAAACATGTCCCTGTTACAAGGCCGACATAACCTGTTCCAACTATTGAAATTCTCATAATAATATAAATTAAATCCCGTTAATTTGCACGTAAATATAATAAAAATAAGCTTTAAGCAAAAAAGTAAAGAGTATTAATAAAATTTAACATATCCTGTTTTTCCTTATCTGTATCAGAATCCTTAATTTTAAAGTTATTTTTTTCAACATTTATTTGCTTTTAATAAATTTTTATTATTATCTTTGCAAAATAAAACACCTTATTCCTTTTCACAAATAACTTTTCATCATAATTGATTTTAACGTTGGGATAGATATTTAAAACAATCGTAGATGTATTATCAGTCAATCATTTTTTCTTAAAAATATAATACCGAAAATTTCTTATTTAGTTTAATCTGAAACTATCTGTTTTATTCGGAAATGTAATAAACAAAAATCAAATTACTAATCAAATTTTATAATTATGTATGATATAATTGAACTTAATAACAAGGTCGTTGCTGAGTTAAGAGAAATTGCCAAAAAACTTGATATCCCGAAGTATGACAGCCTCAAGAAGCAGGATCTGGTGTACAAGATACTGGATTGTCAGGCTTTGAGCCCTTCCGATGAAATTTTCATCAATAAAAAAATCAATAATGTGCCTGTTAAAAATGTAATAACAAATAATGACACTGAAATGATACCAGATACAAATACAAAAAACGAAAAAGGCCCGGTTAAAAATGTTCTGGTCGATACTGAAGAAAAAAAATATCCGGATAATTATTCAGAACCTGACCTTAACGAAACTAACAATGATTACAACCTTTTTAAGAATGAGAAACCGGAAGAGAAATTTGAGACAGATATTACAAATGCAACAGATACCATAAATACGGCAGAGGACACGAATACAACAGAGATTACAACAGATAAACCATATAAAGAGGAACAAAAAACTGAAACTCCACCTGTCAGACAAAGAGAAAACAGAGAAAGCAGAGAACCCAGAGAAAACAGGGAAAAGCATGCTGAAGAATATATTACAGACCTTGACAGTGTCGTAATCAGTGAAGGAGTTATGGAAATCATGCCTGACGGATACGGATTCTTACGTTCATCTGATTTTAATTATCTGACTTCCCCTGATGACATATATGTCTCACAATCCCAGATAAAATTATTTGGTTTAAAAACAGGTGATACTGTTAAAGGAACAATAAGGCCGCCGAAAAACGGTGAAAAATACTTTCCTCTGATAAAAGTTGAGCAAATCAATGGCAGAAACCCTGAAGATGTGAGGGACAGGATACCTTTTGACTTTCTTACACCTCTTTTCCCGGAAAAAAAGTTCAAAATAACAGGCCACGCACAGTCATCCATGTCAACAAGGATCATTGATATGTTCACTCCCATAGGAAAAGGCCAGAGAGGACTGATAGTGGCACAGCCAAAGACCGGTAAAACAGTATTGCTGAAAGAAATAGCCAATGCAATTGCAGCAAATCACCCGGAAGTTTACCTGATGATACTGCTCATTGATGAAAGGCCTGAAGAAGTTACGGATATGGAAAGAAGCGTTAATGCTGAAGTTATCTCTTCAACTTTTGACCAGCCTGCAGAACGCCATGTCAAAATTGCAAATATAGTTCTTGAAAAAGCCAAACGCATGGTTGAATGCGGACATGATGTCGTTATTCTCCTCGATTCAATCACACGTCTTGCAAGAGCATACAACACTGTTTCCCCTGCATCAGGAAAGGTGCTTTCAGGTGGTGTGGAAGCTAATGCCCTGCACAAGCCCAAACGGTTTTTCGGCGCTGCAAGACAAATTGAAAATGGCGGCTCTTTAACAATTATATCTACCGCTTTAACCGAAACCGGCTCTAAAATGGATGAAGTAATATTTGAGGAATTCAAAGGAACCGGAAATATGGAACTGCAACTGGACAGAAAACTTTCGAACAAAAGAATCTATCCTGCTATCGATATCGTGGCATCTAGTACAAGAAGAGAGGAACTGCTGCTTGAAAAAGACATGCTGCAGAGATTATGGGTTCTACGCAACCACCTCGCAGATATGAACCCTATTGAAGCTATGGAATTCCTAAAAGATAAAATAAAATTCACACAGACAAATGAAGAATTTTTAATTTCAATGAATAGTTAATTAAAACTAATAATTAATAATAAAAAAAATTAAAAATGGCACTTATAATAACAGGTAACAACTTAACAATAGAAGATGTTGTAAAAGTTGCAAGACATAATGAAAAAGTAGAACTGCATCCCGATGCAATTCAAAGAATCAACAAATGCAGGGCTATGCTAGATAAAAAAATCGAAGCCCACGAGATAATGTATGGAATAAATACAGGGATAGGAGAATTTTCAGAAATGGTTCTCACAGATGACCAGATAGAGGATTTTCAGAAATATCTTGTATATAATCATGCGGCAGGCATAGGAGAACCTATGGCTATTGAACATGTTAGAGGAGCCATGCTGGGCAGGATAAATGTCCATGCTCACGGAAATTCAGGCAACCGCATTGAAATAACGCAGACTCTGGTGGAAATGCTTAACAAAGGAGTAACTCCTCATGTATGCGTTAAAGGCTCTGTCGGCGCATGCGGCGACCTGGCCCCCATGTCACAGATAGCACTATTGCTGATGGGTGAAGGAAAAGCATATTATAAAGGAGAAATGATGGAAGGCAGGAAAGCATTGGAAAAAGCAGGAATCCCTGTACCAGGACTTAAAGCAAGGGACGGCCTTGCCGCAATAAACGGTTCCAATGTTCTTACAGCCATGAGTGCCATATTCCTTTATGACATAAACAGATTGTTCAAACAGGCAGAAATTGCCTGTGCTATGACTCTTGAAGCACTGAAAGCCAACCTCAGCCCGTATAACCATAAAATACACGAAGTGCGTGGATTTCCGGGTGCGGTACGCAGCGCTAAAGCCATAAGGATGGTTGCAGCAGGCGGCGACCTGGCTGAAAAACGCCTTAAAGTGAAAGTGCAGGATGCTTATTCCATGCGTTCAACACCGCAGGTAATTGGAGCCGCACATGATTCACTTGCATTTGCAAGAAAACAGGTAGAAACAGAACTTAACGGCGTTGGTGACAACCCTATATTCTTTGCAGAAGAAAATCTGCAGTTATCAGGAGCCAATTTCCAGGGTTCTCCTGTTTCATTACCTATGGATATGATGGGCGTTGCAGTAACCATGATATGCGTGTTGAGTGAACGAAGGATGAACCGCCTTAACAATCCCGCCTTAAGCGTAGGATTACCGGCATTTCTCACTCCCAATCCCGGTATGTTCTCAGGGCTGATGTTAAGCCAGTATACTGCCGACATGCAGATTGTGGAACAGAGAATTCTCTCTATGCCTGCATCAATACAGAGCATCCCTGCTGCCGCTGACCAGGAAGATTTTGTTTCAATGGGAATGAATACAGCTATTAAAAACAATCAGATACTTGATAATGCCTACGGTATACTTGGAATAGAATTCATGGCTGCCGCACAGGCCCTTGATCTGCGTGAAAAACTTGAGACACCATATATGTATGGGAAAGGAACCAGAGAAGCACATAAGGTTATCAGAAAACATGTGGAATATCTCGACATTGACAGGCCTTTATTTCCAGACCATAATAAGATGAAAGACCTTGTTAAATCATGTGAAATACTCGAAAGAGTTGAAAAAGAAATTGGAAGCCTGGAGTAATTAAACATATAAATATATGTATAACATGACCTCTCATATTCTTTGAGAGGTTTTTTTGTATTATGGAAAAAAAAACAAGAAGTTTTATAGCACTTGAACTGCCCGGAGAAGTTATTAATGAAATAGCCAGAATTCAGAAATTAATTGAAAAAGAAAACTTATTTAAAGGCAAATTTACTACAACTGACAACCTTCACCTGACATTAAAATTTCTGGGAGAAATTGACGATGAAAGACTGGAAACAGTTAAAAAAAGGCTTGAATCAGTAAAAATTGAAAAGAGCAAAGCCGAACTAGGCGGAGCCGGGGTGTTTTCAAAAGATAATATAAAAATCATATGGATAAAACTAAACGGACAAGGAGTTCTTGAATTGCAAAACAAAATAGATGAGGTATTAAAAGACCTATTCAGCCCTGAACAACGATTTATGAGCCATATTACTATAGCAAGGGTTAAGAGCGTTGACAATAAACAGGAACTACTTGGTTTCCTTGAAAAAATCACTCCGAAAAAACTACCCTTTGAAACAGACCGTTTCTTTCTTAAAAAATCAGAATTGCATTCTGCCGGGCCTGTTTACAATAATATTAGAGAGTACATACTAACCCAATAGAAATTTACTTATTTCGGCTCCGCTCAATAAGCAAATCGAATAAAATAAAAAAAGCGGTTAATTTACTTAACCGCTTAGTTATAGAGACTATTCAAAATATTTATTTGTCAATAACCAGCTTCCTTGTATAGGTTTTATTTCCTTCCTGTAATCTTATCAGGTATATACCTTCTTTCAGGCTGCTGAGATTTATTTCTTCCTTATTTATACCTGAAGATATGCTCATTTCCTTTTCAAAAACAGACTGTCCCAGTATATCCATTACCTTTAATTTTGCATCAGCAGTATTTGCATATTGTATCTGAAGTATTAATTTACCTTTGCAGGGATTAGGATATAATGCTATATTATTTTCAACATCAACATTGTTTATTCCGGAAAATCCATCAGCAGTGGTAAATGACCATATTGCACTCCATTCTGTTGTATCATTGGAATGGAAAGCTCTTACTCTCCAGTAATACACTTCTGAAGTATCAAGATGTTGTGTTATTTCATACAGATTAGTATCAGCATCCTCTATTACAGGATCTGTAAAACCTGAAGAAGTATCATACTGAAGCTGGAAACCACTTACACCTGCTATAGTTGTCCATTTTAATGTCGGTTTAGTTGAAACATTTGTAGACGAATTAGCAGGAGAAGAAAGTATCAATGTATCTGTAACAGTAAATTTTCTCACAGATGACCACGATGTAGTATCCTCGCTATGCCTGCCTATTGCTCTCCAGTAATATTTATACCCGAACATTAATTCCTGGCACTTGATAAAGTTTGAATCATTTTCTTCTTCATATAACAAAGGTGAGTCAAAACTGGAAGCAGTATCAAGTTCAAATTTATAATACAGTATCCCTGGAACACCAATGCTTTTGAGCTGAACATTTGGAGACTGGTTTAAAGCACTATCTGCAGGAGTATAGAGGTTAAAAGTATCACGTGTGGTAAAACTCCTTGCTGTGCACCATGAAGATGTATCAACACTATGACGTGCCCTTACATGCCAGTAGTATATAGTTCCGAATAACAGATTTGAAGGTGTAGCCTGAGAAACAGCACTTGATGTTGAACCATCCCATTTTAAAGAACTGTCAAAATTTGCTGAAGTGTCAAGTTCATAATCATAATTTGTTATACCTGTCATTGTTCCCGCCCAGTCTATCGTCACATTTGGATTTTGATTTGTAGCTGAATTTGCAGGCGAAGTAAGCGAAACATTATCAATGACAGTAAAGTTTCTTGCTGTTGACCAGTATGAAGTATCATAATTATCAATAGCTCTGACATGCCAGTAATAAGTTTCCCCGAACAGCAATTCTTCAGCATTGATAGCTGTTGATGATGTTGAGTAAACTATAGGATCTGTAAAAGACTGATTTGTGTCCAGAGCAATTTCATAATGCAAGCCTAAACCACCGGATACAGCACCCCAGTCAAGAAAAACATCAGGCATCTGGTTGGTTGCTGCATTTGCAGGCGAAGACAAAGTGGGTGTATATATTTTCTGAGCATAAGTATTAAAAAACACCATAAACACACATAGAGAGAATACTATTTTTTTCATCCTGTTTAATTTTTAAAATTATAAATTATTTATTTAATTATTTGGCTACAATAATTTTAGAGGAGATACTCTGTTTGCCTGTAGTGAGTTGTACTATATAAGTGCCGTTAGGCAGAGTATTACAATCAACTGTTATCTTATGTTTTCCTGCAGGTTTTTCACGTAAATCAGAAACCTTCACAATCCTCCCGTTCAGGTCAAATACTCTCAGCAAAACACTTGATTTATCCTTTAACTCAAATGATACATTTGTAAAAGTATTAACAGGATTAGGATAGACATTTAAGGATGACATATTCAACACAACATTGGTTTTATCTTTTTCAATACCCATGTATTTTTCACATTTAAAAAATCCCCTGCCATGCGTACCTGCATAAATAACACCATTATTGGTAACAGCAGGATATGTAACATAAACGGTATCAATTACTCCGCCACTTTCATCAATAGTCATGAATGTTTCAGAATTATATTCATTAACCTGCTGAATGAGTCTGTACACAGGAACTCTGTCAAGACCTGTATTTTCCTCAGTCCACACAGGAGATATATCACTGATATCCTCTGTAGCATATACACCATATTCTGTCCCGACAAGAACGACATTAGGATTATTCATTTCTATTACGGAAGAATATACAGGAACATCAGGTAAATTTCCCTGCCTTGTTGAGAAAGTAACTGTGGAATCCAATGCATCTGTTGAATAATAAACATAATTGTCATACCCATAATTACCCACTGTAATTACTACATTATTGGCATCATTAGGATCAACAGCAATTGATGTTATAGTTTGATAGCTGGCAACTGTATATATATTTTTTGTTTCCAGAACACAGTATGAACTTGAAACACTGGCACTTGCTTCGTCATATGCCAAAGAAAGGTTGGATATCCTGTATAAAACATTATCAGTGGAAGCAAATAAATAATTTCCATCTTTAGAAACTGCCATTGTCTGTACTGTTCCTGAAACATTAGCAATTTTATACCAGTCAGGTACTCCTGAAAAATCCAAAGCTCCTCTTGTCATGTATATATATCCATCGCAGCCAACATAATATTTTGCCTGTATGATATCCTGAACCTGCACAGAATCATCCTTATCAATATCATCAGTTAATATATAATAAAACCAGCGGGAATTATTACTGTATACTTTAACAGTATCAGCTGCCAAATAATCTGCATCTGCAACAAAATAAACATAATCAGGGCTATTAACATCATTCAGGCTTTCCCACAATGCTATAGGCGTAACAAATGCACAATGTCCTACTATATCGTCACCTTCTGGATTGATACCGAAATACTTATAATTCTTCCCTTTATCAGAAGAACGCCCTACAAGTCCGTAATACATGGTAGTAAAAACAGCATCGGGATTGATGACGGAAAAAGCGCAATATCCTCCATCGCCACCCATTACAGTAGTACCATTCTTTTCGGTATTTCCTTTATAATTTATATATATTGATCCGTTATCCTGTGTGCCTCCCATGACTTCACCTGTTGAAGAACAAGCCACAGAATAGAACTGCGTCACATTGTAATTTTTATTCAGTGTCTGAAATGTCTTTCCTCCGTCAACAGACCTGTTAATACCGCCATCACTTCCTACATAAAAAATATCCGCATTATCAGGGCGAAAAATTATTTTATGTATATCTGCATGAACATAATATTTAGTGGTTTCATCCATCCATTCCGATAATTGTGTCCAGTTATAATATCCTGTCTCATTAACTTTCTCTCCCATCCATACATCCAGACCTCCAACAAGAATTTTGTCGGGGTCATCCGGAAATATTGCTATTTCATTATCATAATAACCCTGATTATTAGTCCCGAAAAGATAAAAATTTTCACTCCCTCCAGGCCCTATTAAACTCCATGACACTCCTTTATCAACAGATCTGTAAATACCGGCTAAAGCACCTGAACTGCCGGCAACACAAGCATAGATATAATTTGTATCCGTAGGAGATACTGCAAATTCATATCTTGCAAGGCCACCTGTATATAAGGGTAATCCTGTCATTCTCTGTTCAAAAGATCCTGCATCACCTGTTGAAGAAACATAGCATTTAAAATTAATACAAACAACAACTGTTCCGTTTGACATAATATCTATATCAGTGGAATTGCCATTATTAAAAGTAAAAGCATTTGTCCACGTATAACCGCCGTCATCAGAAACCCTTATTCCTGAATTAGTAGCTGCATAAACCCTTCCCGTATCAACCGGGTCACAGGCTATATCACTTACATTATCTATATTATTCCATGCAGTAGAATTAACAGTAGAGGTTAAAAGAGAAAAAGTATTACCCCCGTCTGTTGATTTATAAACACCATAACCATTAAAACCCGTATTAAATGGATGACCTTGTGCGAATCCTTGAAGAATCCCCCCTTCCCCTGTTGCCACATATATATCACCATCCGCACTTTGTGCTATAGAACTTATACAAATACTTTCAAGAGCTACTCCTCCGACACTTGGAACCTTTACCCAGGAACTGCCACCTGTAACGGATTTCCATAATCCGCCGGAAACACCTCCTGCATATATTATATTGGGATTGTTTTTATCTATAAGGATGGCTCTCGTTCTGCCCCCGACATTATCAGGGCCAAGTTCAGACCATTCAATATCAAGAGATTTATTATTCTTCATCCCGAAAGACTGCACATCTTTCAAAGCTTTCAACCAATCAGCCCTGTCAACTGTCCCTGTCTGAAGGTTGTTCCTTATTTTTGCAAGCCATTCCAACGCACCTGCAATACCATGGTTCTTTATAAGCCCGAATTCTTTTGAATTACGCGGGACATAATTCTGTATATCATACTTTAACGACGCCAGAATAATGCCAAAGCCAACAATTGCCACTAAAAAACTTAAAAGTATCTGTCTTTTCTTCATAATATTATGTAGTTTAATTTTTATAAGTAACAAATTTACTATTATTTTCATTTTAACAAAATAATTAATTTAAAATATTTTAAACAAGTGAAAATCCGTAAACGGTAGTAAAAATTCAGTAATCGGTCAGTTACTAACAATTATTATCCGTATCAAATTTATCTTTTTTAAAAACGAAACTCCTCGCCGCAAGCAGCGAGGTATCAAAAATGCCAACATACACGGTAATTATATGCGTCCCAAGGGGCGGGGAATATAACCATTGTGATCCCTCGATTTCGCTCGGGATCAGTTCGCCTAAATAATTTTGTTTCCCAAAATTATTGTCTCACTGACTTAAAGACATCCATTGATTATGAGAGTTATAGGAAGACCTTATCAATGGGCCTGATTCCGCATATTTAAACCCTTTTGTCAATGCTATTTCCCTGTATTTATGAAATCTTTCAGGTTCAACATACTCATAAACAGGGATATTCCTTTTAGAAGGCTGAAGGTATTGGCCTATTGTAAATATCTGACATCCTGCTTCCAACAGGTCATCCATTGTTTCAATAATTTCATTTTCTGTTTCCCCAAGCCCCAGCATTATTCCCGACTTGCTTATTATACCTGCACGTGAAATACATTTTATCACCTCTAAACTCACATTATAACTTGCTTTATTTCTCACCTGTTTTGTAAGCCTTTCTACAGTTTCCAGATTATGTGAAATTATTTCAGGTTTTGAATCTATTAATTTCCGAAGGTTTTCCAATTTACCCTGAAAATCAGGTATAAGTGTTTCTATTGTTGTTTCGGGATTTATTTTACGGACAGCATTAACAGTGTCACTCCATATGCCGGCGCCTCCGTCTTCCAGGTCATCCCTTGTCACAGAAGTTATTACGCAGTGTTTCAGATTCAGAGCAAGTATGGCATTTGCGACTTTTTCAGGTTCTTCGGCATCTATTTTTTCAGGAGAGCCTGATTTGACATTGCAGAATTTACATGATCTGGTACATATATCCCCAAGTATCATAAATGTTGCGGTTTTTTGCCCCCAGCACTCAGCCTGATTGGGACAACTACCGCTTTCACAGATAGTATGAAGTTTGAACTGATCTAAGTATTTTTTTATATATGAGTATTCACCGGCAGAGGGAAGTTTTATTCTAAGCCATTCAGGTTTTCTCGGATAATCATTGTTCATTACCGTAATCGTTATATCTTTTCCCGAAATGAAAACTAAAATAAAAATTAACAAAAATATTATTATTTTCAGCAAATGCCATTATTGGTATAGGTTTAGCATAAGCATCAATATTAATGCCAACTTCCAGTGATTTAATTTTCTCATCATAAGGGCCGTATTCAAAGTTCAAACCAAACTTTGCATACATACCGGGATGAACGCTTAATTTTTCGAATCCTTCAAAAAAAGGCCCCCTTCCATATATGCGATCCATTGTATGAGAGATATTATCAGGGTCATATCTTTCGGATGAAAGTATAGGTTCATTTATTTCGCCTCTGTTAATGTATAAATATACAGGTTTAGCTATTCCACATGAAAAGCCACCATAATAAAAGCATCTTAACTCAACACCTCCCCAATAAGGCTTATTATTCAATATTTTTTGATTACCCACACCCGCATTTAAGGTATAAAAATAATTCAACTTGCCATATACAAAACTTTTAGAATCATCATAACCTGAATATAAAGGACTGTACACTTTGATTTCCTTAGGATGCTTAATATTCTTCAGTTCAAAATCGAACATTATTATTTTTTTATATGTCTTATGCTTCCCGATCCTGTATCCAACACCCCACCCTGAGGTATGGAGAAGCAGACATCCGCTTTTTTCTCTCTTATATAATATTTTTTTGCTATTCCCATCAGGAAATACTGTATCCTGCAGAATTAAATTCTCCTGAGAAAAAGAAGAGAGTAATGAAAAAGAAAACAACAATACAATGATAAATTTTGCTTCTTTCATATAAAAAACAAGAA
>CAZSJF010000054.1:9577-11535 GCA_964606705.1 uncultured Bacteroidales bacterium | reverse complement strand
AAAATTGATTTAACTTTACAAGTGATTTAAATCCGCTTTTATCTGTTATGCATAGAAAAATATTGATAATCACAGGCTTAATCATTATCCTTTATCCTTTATCGGTATCTTCACAGGCCTTTAAAAAATTCACTCGTGAACCGGTCAAATTTATTGAAGAACTTAATTCAGTTTTTCAGAATGTTGACGACTCGCAATATAAAGGAGAAGGAGAAAAAATTGTTGAATCCTTTAATACAATATGGTCGTCGGGTAATATTACCCAGGAGCAACAGGAAATCATATATAATGTATGTGATTTTATGCTGAAACGCAGGATGAAACCTTTTCCTTATTTCAAAAATTTCCTGGAGGACTTTGTTATTGTTAAAAAGTCGCAGCAAACAGAAGACAATATGCTGGCATGGCTGAAAAGCTGCGAATATATGATATCTACAACCAGGAATTTTGACGATTTTGAATATTACCTGGAAATCTCTGCAACTTTATTTTCCGATAAGTCTATTTTCAAATCCCCTACTTCTCACTGGGTATCAAGCAGCGATAATTTTTCTTTTGAGTTTGATACCGTGCCAAAAATTAAATTCTCCTCCCTTGATTTAAAATGTTATGCCAAAGGAGACAGCATCTGTATCTATGATACTAAAGGCATTTTCTTCCCTAAAAAAAGATTATGGACAGGTAAAGGAGGAAAAGTTGACTGGCAGAGAGCAGGGTATAATACTGACAGTGTTTATGCAGAACTCGGTAATTATAATATTATTTTAAAATATGCACAATACTCAGCTGATTCCGTAATATTCCACCACAAAAAATATTTCAGCAGGACTTTGCTTGGCAGCCTGCAGGACGATATCCTTGCTGACAAAACAGGAGAAGATGCTTCATATCCTGCTTTCGACTCTTATGACAAAAAACTGGAAATTAAGAATATTTTTAAAGATATTGACTATGAGGGCGGCTTCTATATTAAAGGAGCTAAAATAATCGGATCAGGGTCAAAGGAAAAAGATGCTGTACTGATTTTTAAAAAAGACGGACAAAAATTCATTTTCGTCTCTTCTAATTCATTTTTAATAAAAAGGGACAGGATTTCTTCTTTCAACGCTGCAGCAACAATATATTTTGAAGGGGATTCTATTTTTCATCCCGCAGTAGAGATGAAATATATGCTCAATAATAATGAATTATCCTTGCTGAGGTCCAAGGCAGGCATATCACAATGTCCTTTTTTTGACACCTTTCATAAACTTGAAATATATGTTGAGGCAATGTACTGGAAAATGGATGAGCCTAAAGTAGAACTAAGCATGATAAAAGGTGCTGCCCCTAAAAGTGAATCTGCTTTTGAATCTTCAAATTATTACACTGAATTCAGGTATTTTAAACTTCAGGGACTTGACGAAGTACATCCCCTGTATTCTATTGTTGAGTATTCCAAACTCGTGAAAAGGAAAGAATTCAATATCAAAGACTTTGCCGGCCACCTGAATAAATCAGAAGACCAGATAGAAGGATTAATCATTACCATTAATAATATGGGTTTTATTTCTTATGATATAGAATCAGGCAAAATAACAATCAAAGACAAACTATATAATTATATGAATGCAAGGGTCGGGAAAACCGATTATGATGCAATTATTTTCAACTCTGTTGTTGTAGGGGAAAGCAATGCCACATTAAACCTTCTGAACTTTGATTTACGGGTAAAAGGTGTTGATAGAGTTCAATTAAGCGATTCCCAAAGTGTATATATTTATCCCACACACCAGGAAATCATAGTCAAAAAAAACAGGGACTTTGTTTTTGCAGGACATGTGCATGCTGGATTATTTGACATTTACGGAAAAAGGTTTTCTTTTGATTATGATAAATTCAAACTTGACCTTCCTAATATAGACTCATTAAGTAAAAATAAAATCTGTCTCTGGAATAAACCCCGTTATAAATAAATG
>CAZSJF010000054.1:0-9567 GCA_964606705.1 uncultured Bacteroidales bacterium | reverse complement strand
TTTAAAGTAAAAAAAGGCGATGAAAAAGATGAATACGGAAATCCTGTTTATCAAAAAGTAAGAACAGTTATTGAGGGAATAAGCGGGGATTTACTGATAGACCATCCGAATAATAAATCAGGATTAAAATCATTCCTCGGATATCCGATATTAAACAGTAAAACAAACTCCTATGTTTATTATGACAAACCATTTATTTATAACGGGGTTTATTCCAGAGACAGATTTTATTTTTACTTAATGCCGTTCACTATTGATAGCCTTGATAACTCTTCTACAGAAGGTATGCAGTTTAACGGAACTCTTGTATCAGGTGGAATATTTCCTGATATTGACTATCCGCTTACTGTTCAGCCTGATTATTCTCTGGGTTTTGTTGTACCGACACCTGAGGAAGGTTACCCTGCATATCAGGGTAAGGGAACATATTTTTCAGAAATTAATCTTAGTTATATGGGCTTGAGAGGTAAAGGAACGTTAAATTACCTGACTTCTGTTTCCAAAACTGAAGACTTTCACTTTTTTCTCGATTCCATGAATGCTGAAGTTCAGGACTATAAAATAAATGAACAGACAACAGGAGTTCAGTACCCTGATGTTGTTGGAATTGATGTTTTTGAACAATGGTACCCATATAAAGATCTAATGCTTATAACAAATAAAACCAAACTCATCAAAATGTACACTGAACAATCCGAACTTAACGGTCAGCTTGCACTGACACCTGAAGGCTTATCAGGGAAAGGTAAAATGGAATTCAGCGACGTAGAAATGGAGTCCCATCTGTATAAATATAAACAACATGACTTTACGGCTGATACTGCCGACTTCAGGCCTAAAACTTTAAAAAAGGAAGAACTTGCATTTGATATTCACAATTATAAAGCTCATATCGATTTCGAAAAACGAATGGGCGAATTTGTTTCAAACGGAGGCAGTTCACAGGTTGATTTTCCTATCAATCAATATATATGCTTCATGGACAGATTTAACTGGTATATGGATAAATCCCAACTGGAATTCGCCAATAATGAAACAACTGTTGGCAATTACGACAATATGAACATGGAAGAACTGGCCGATGCCGAAATATCAGGAAATGCTTTTATTTCTGTCCACCCTGATCAGGATTCCCTTAAATTTCTCGCATCTACTGCAACTTTTGACATTAAAACAACTATCATAGAAGCTAAAAATGTTAAAATTATTAAAGTGGCTGATGCTGCTATATATCCTGATAAAGGAGATGTTACAATACTTAAAAAAGCTGAGATGAAAACTCTTGAAAATGCCAAGATACTGGCCAATACTTCAACAAAATTCCATAAATTATACGATGCCACCGTTAACATTTATTCAAGAAAAAATTATGCCGGCAAAGGATCTTATGATTATGTAGATGAGGCAAATGCCAGGCAAAAAATAATTTTCGACAAGATTGGCGTAGATTCCACACTGCAAACCTATTCTCTTGGAAAAATTACAGATTCAACTTTTACCCTGAGTCCTAACTTTGAATATAACGGCAACGTTAAATTATTAGCAAGTAATCAGTACCTGAATTTCAACGGTGTATGTAAAATCAGGCATTTCTGTAATATAAACAGAAGTAAATTCAAATTTACAGGAGACATCAATCCTAATGAGATATATATACCTGTTTCATCCGATATCAGAAATGAAAACAACAAAAAATTATCTGCAGGTATAATGTTTATGGAAGAATCATCCAATATTTACTCATGCTTTTTAAACGAGCCATCAGGATATAAAGATACTTCAATTATTACTTCCCAGGGATTTCTGACCTATGATAATATTGCCCAGGAATACAGAATATCAACCAAAGAAAAGCTCAAAGAATTCGCATTACCCGGAAATTATTTAAGTTTGGATACAAAAAACTGCACATTATACGCAGAAGGCATTGTGAATATGTGCTCCAATCTCGGGCAATTTAAAATGCAGACCTATGGCAACGGCAAACACTTTATCACAACCGATTCTGCCGAGTTCAACATAATTATGGCGCTTGACTTTTTCTTTACGGATGATGCCATGAAAATTTTAAGAAAAAGCCTGGAGGAAAATATCAGCCTGAGAGGTGTAGATATGACAACAGAAAAATTCACTAAAGCCCTCGCAGATATCGTCGGAAAAGAAAAAGCTGACAAATTGATCTCTGAACTTAATTTATACAGTGTATTTAAAAAACTTCCTGAAGAACTGCAACATACTTTTTTCTTTGCAGATATATATTTCAAATGGGATAAAGCCTCAAAATCTTATGTATCCAAAGGGCCTATTGGCATAGGAAGCATGGATAAAATCCAGATTAACAAATATGTTGACGGCTGCATTCAGGTAGAAAAGAAAAGAAGCGGTGACGGTGTTACTATATATCTTGAAATGTCCCAGTCCGAATGGTATTTCTTTAAATACAAAAACGGCAGAATGGAAGTCATCTCATCAGACCAGGCTTTCAATAACATTATAAGCATGATTGAACCTGAGAAGAGACAACTTGATGTAAAAAAAGATGAATCCCCTTATATGTATTACATCTCCACAGAAAAGAAGAAGAAAGATTTTCTTAAAATTATGGGATATACAACTGATTAACAGAAAACATATAAATATATGGAATACTACTATTATATTTTATCCATAATCTGTGCATACATACTTGGATCTATCCCTTCATCGGTCTGGATTGGTAAATTATTTTTTAAAACAGATGTCAGAAAATACGGAAGCGGCAATGCAGGTGCAACAAATACCATAAGAGTCCTGGGACTTAAAGCAGGTATCCCTGTCCTGATAATTGATGCCGCAAAAGGATGGCTTGCTGTTAAAACAGCTTATCTCTTTCAACATAACTTTTCCAGTGACAATCAATATATAACTTTTCAGGCTGTTCTCGGCCTGCTCGCATTAACAGGGCATATATTCCCTGTATTTGCGGGATTTAAGGGAGGAAAAGGTGTTGCAACTTTGCTGGGTATCGCCGTTGCATTATATCCGGTTGCAATAATATGGTCTGTATTAATATTCTTTGCAGTATTTTTTATTTCAAGGTATGTATCATTATCATCAATAATAACAGCTGTCTCTTTCCCGTTCATAGTTGTTTTTTACTGCCATGAAAACCATATTCTGCTGACAGTATTTGCAATATTAATCGCAATCTTCGTTCCACTTACTCACAGGAAGAATATTATCAGATTAATGAAAGGTGAGGAAAACAAATTAAGTTTCAGAAAAAAAAATAATCCGTAATATTCTCACATCAGCATCCCTGCCAGTGCAGCGGAAATATATGATGCCAGTGTACCGCAAATCATGGCTTTCAACCCTAACCTTGCGAGGTCTTTCCTTCTGTCCGGAGCAAGAGTTCCTATGCCTCCCAGCTGAATAGCCACCGAGCCGAAATTTGCAAAACCGCAAAGTGCAAAACTTGCAATAACAATGGCTTTCGGTGATAGCATACCGCTCTTTATAAGCGGCACCATATCAGTATAAGCAACAAATTCATTTATAACCATCTTTGTTCCCATCAGAGAACCTACTATATGTGATTCACCGAATGGAACACCCATTGCCCATGCTAAAACAGAGAATACAGTGCCTACAATACTTTTCAAACTCAAGTGATTAACGTCAAGGTTAATAAAATCCAGTGAAACACCTGTCCATGAAAGGAAAAATCCGAAATATTTCAGCAATGCATCAATAAGCGCTATAAGTGCTATAATACCTATAAGCATTGCTATAACATTGATCGAGACTTTCATCCCGTCGCTTGCCCCGTGACTTATGGCATCCATAATGTTAGCATGCTCTTTTTTGATTTCGAGTTTTACTATTCCTTTTGTTTCGGATTCTTCTGTTTCCGGATATACTATTTTGGCGATGACCAGTGCCCCCGGAGCAGCCATAAGGCTTGCAGCCAGCAGATATGAAGCAGGCACACCCATGGATATATAAACTGCCATAACCCCTCCTGCTATACATGCCATACTGCCCGACATGGAAGCAAGCAGTTCCGACTTTGTCATACCCGACAAATAAGGCCTTATCATGATCTGGGCTTCCACCTGCCCGACAAATGCACTCGCAACATTCGACAATGCCTCACTGCCGCTGACCCTCATAACCCAGTGGACGAAACGGGCTATCAGTGATACAATACGCTGCATCAATCCTATATGATAAGCCATTGAAACTAGTACGCACACAAAAATAATTGTAGGAAGAAGAATAAAAACGAAAACCCCCTGCTTTTGTATCGTTTCAGGTAATATACCGGTTACTTTCATCAGGTCGCCGAAAATAAACCTCGCTCCTTCTGAAGAAAAATCAAGAAGTTTGTTTATTGATTTCCCTACCCAGTAAAACATTTGCTGTCCCAAAGGCACTTTCAGTATGAAAACAGCCAGCACTATTTGAAGAATAAAACCTGTAATAACAGTGCGGTAATTAATCGCTTTCCTGTTGTTCGACATAAGAAAAGCCATGCCGAAAATCAGTATGATGCCTATGATTCCAGTAAATCTGTCCATAAAAATTATTTAGGTTCAGTGCCTTTAAAAAGTTCAAATATATAAAATTTATGCTGAAACTTATGGGATTTACATTCCGATAATTATCGGAAACAAAATCCATTAGTTTCAGTTATACTGAGCGAATGAAATACACAAACCATATGTCATTACCATTAATTGCCAAAAACTCCTATATTTGTAATGCATTTATTTGAAATTATAATCTCATTATTGCAGTCTGAACAATTGAAAAGAGTATTTGTACATATAATGCTTCTTTTTTTGTTTTTGTCGCATGCGGCATACTCTCAGGACAAAAAGCTTGAAGAAAAGATGAAAACCGAAGCTAACCAGCTTTTCGAAAAAGAGGATTATATCAAGGCATTTCCACTGTATTCCCGTTTGCTCAGCATCTATCCTAAAAATCCGTTTTTTAACTACAGGTTCGGTGTATGTGCTTTATACAGCGACAGAAGTGATCCTGAAAAACCTATACAATACCTTGAATTTGCATCAAAAAATTATGTTGAACCTGATGTATTCTATTATCTAGGGCTGGCCTATAATAACAACTACCGTTTTGATGAAGCTATCAGGCAATATGAAATTTATAAAAAAAATGTTGCAAACAAAACCATTAAAAAACTCGATGTTGACAGGCAGATTGAAATGTGTAATAACGGCCTGGAATTGCTGAATTCAATAAACGACTTGTATGTACTGGAAAAGAAAGAGGTCAAACTTAATAATTTTTACCGGTCGTACAGTGTCAGCGAATTCGGAGGAATGTTCCTTGTCAAACCCGATGAGTTTATATCAAAAATTGACGAAAACAAAGAAAAAAACGGCATAATATTTTTTTCAGACACCAATGAAGTAATATGTTTTTCAAGCTATGGCAAAACGGGAAAAGACGGAAAAGACATTTATATGTGTAAAGACGGTGTCTGGTCGGACCCCATATTACTCAGTCCTGTAATCAATACCCCTTATGACGAGGATTATCCATATCTCCTGCCCGACGGCAAAACTCTTTATTTCAGTTCAAAAGGGCATAACAGCATGGGAGGATACGACATTTTTAAATCAGTGTACGACTCAGTGAACGGAGAATGGACACCTCCCGTTAATCTTGACTTTCCTGTTAACACCCCATTCGACGATATATTATTCGTAACAGATTCCGCACAGCAGAATGCATGTTTTTCTTCAAACAGAAACAGCATCAGCGATAATATCACCTTTTACAAAGTAAGGATTGACAAACGCCCTCCTGTCAGTGAACAAATAACCCTTAATATTAATTACAACTTTGATACCACCAAGACGTTCAACACCGAATATAAGAAATCCATTGACCTGTTAAATGAAAAATCAGACCTTCAGGTTAATGCCACACCTGAAATGTTTGAAGATAAAAAAACTCAGCAGAAACAAAAGGTTGATCTGAACGAAATCGATTATTCCCTGGTCAACCTGAAAAATCAGGAAATTGTTGAAAAAGGATTTAACCAGCTGGACAGGACAAAAAAGCAGCTTCAGGAACTTAATGTAAAAAAATATTCAACCTACGCAATCGCAAATGAAAGGAAAAAACAAGCTGATACAAAATCCGGAGAGTCGAAAAAAATACTTGCTAACTCAAATAATATAACGGATAAAGAGACCAAACTGCTTGAACAGGCAAAAGCGGAAAAGACCAAAAAAGAATCCAGGCAGCTTTACAAGGAATCAACTGTTGCATACATTGTAGGCCAACGCCTTGACAAACAAATTGAGCAGAAAGAAAAAGAGATTCAGAGAAATGTAAAATACTCTGCCGAAATACAAAGACTTGTCGCCATCCAGTCGGTTGATTCAGCCCTGCTTCTGCTGAATATCATGCTTGAAGAAGCAGTGTTTGCAGATACCCTTATAAATCTTACAGATATGCTCGACGAACAATTACAGCAATTATCCAAAGAATCTGAAAAGTACAATGCAAAAGGAAAAGAAGCAGAATATGATATCGTAAGCCTGCAGCAGGAAGTAAACAATATGGAACGTGATTTAAAGAAAACAAAAAACGAGCAATACAGGCAGGATTACCAGCAGCAAATATCGGAGATCAACAAGGAAATAGAAAGCAAAAAAGCAGAGGCAGAGGAAGCTTATGCAAAAGCAAAAGAAATACAATATGAGGTAGATAGTGTTCAACTGAACGATAATTTTGCAGAAAACACTTCCAATGACATTGAAAATTACGGAAAAGCTAATGAAACAAAATTGTTGTCAGATTATAACAAGACTTACGCTGACAAATATCAAGTACATAAAACCAATACAAACTATGAAAAACAGGAAAAAGAAATTGCAGAATATAAGAAGCCTGAAACAGAAAAAAATTACAGTGAAACAGAACAGCAGAATGTAACTTCAGATAAAGAAAAACAAACCGGACAGATTGCAGATAATCAGATAACACCAGTAAAAGAATATGAAACAATCGAAGACATTTCTGATGAAGAAATAACAGAAATCAAATCAAATGAGCAGGTACAGGAACAGCCAAAACAGCAAAGTATTTATGAAAAAGAAATAATATCTGAAGCACACAAACAGGCAGAGATTCTGGATGAAGATGTAAACAAACTGAATCTCTATGTTGCTGCATCTCTCACCATCTCCGATGAAAAAAACAACCAGTACCAGGATAAACAGAAACAGATCGAACAGGAAACAAATCCCGATAAAATCAAACAATTGCAGAAAGAATCTGCTGACCTTGCAAGAGAAGCTGTTGCAGCTTACAATATTTCCGAACAACTCAAAGTTAAACTTGAAAAAAAGAAAAATGATGCCGCCGATGCAAAGGGAAAAGTCATAAAAATAGAAAACCTTATAAACTCCAGTTCTTCAACACAGGCAAACACAGAATTAAATAAATTAAAAAGTGACATACAAAAAAACAAAAGGACCGGGAATATTAATGATGAAATTTCTGAAAGCATAAAAAATGAAACTGCCGCATCAGAAAACCAGCCTGAATATACCAATAAAATCCTGGCACAGATAGAACAAAAATCTTCCCAGAAAAATATTACTTCAACTGCTGTTGATGAACCCCGGTTAAAAAATCAGATTGAAGCTATTCAGGAAGATAATGCCTTTACTGAAACATATACAGAAAAATCCACACAAAAAGAAACTGCTTCCCAGGAAAAAGTCACCCAACAAACCAATGCAAATGACATAATTGCTGATGCACACAAACAGGTTGACATAATAGAGGAGGAAAATAAAAAAGCAAAAGAATATTCCGAAATAGCATTAAATATTTCCGTTCAGAAAAATAAGCTGTATGAAGAAACAATAAATAAAATCAAACAGGAAAAAGATCCTAAAAAAGTAGCCGACCTTAAAGTCAAATCCGAACAACTTGCCAGAGAAGCTTTTGTTTCTTATCAACTGTATGAAATTACTGCAAATAAAGCCAAAGAAACCGAAGAAAAATTAGTGTCAATAAAAAATGATGTTGTAAGTATAGAAAAACTGACTGAAAATAATTCCATAGCTGAAGCCCAGCAGAAACTGGAAAATATAAAAAAGCAGACAGATGAAGCAAATGTCAACATAACTGAACAGATTTACCCAGAGTTAAAAAATGAAGCTGATGAAAAACAAAAATCAGCAAATGATGAACTAATGCAGGCTGACAACCTTAATAATGAAGCTAAACAACTTTCCGCTCAGATTGATGAATTAAAGACAGAGATAAAAAATAAGAATAAAAATTCCAAAGAGGTCCAGCAGGTGCAGAAACAGATTAATGAGCTCGAATCAACTGTGAAAGATAATAAAAAACAGGCAGAAATACATAATTCCAATGCTGCCAAACTGAAGAAAGAAGCCGATGCCTTGAAAATGCAGGCAGATTATACTTCAGGCATTTTAAGCCAGATTGATAAAGAAATAGCGTCAGGTAATAACGAGAAATACTCTGTCAACTCAATAAACAAAACTGAACTGGTAATCAAAATAAACAGTTATGAAGCTAATAAACCTTTCACGGAATATTCGCCGCTTGTCATACCTCAGCAGGAAATAACCCAGCAAAAAACAGAAACGGCACAACAGGAAACAGAAGCTCAGAAATTCCAGCAGATGGGCACTGAAAAACAGATAAAATCTCTTGAAGTATACGGACAGGCTAACCAGAAAAGTTACGAATACAACAAAACAAAAATAGCAGATTACAAATCTGCAGATGTAAAAAACAGCAACTACGACGCTTCTGAAATCGCAAAATTGATGGAACAGGCAAAAAAACTTGAAGAAGAAGCGGAATCATATTTCAATAAAGCCAAGGAACTGCGTGAAAAAGCAAACTCAACCGAAAATTCAGAAACTAAAAAAGCTCTCCTTGAAGAAGCAAAATCATACGAAGACCAGGCCCTTGCCAAGCAGAACGAACAAATTGTCAAATACCAGCAGATTACAGGTATTACAACAGAACCAGAGCTTGCCGCAAATAATTCAAATAACAGCAATACCAAAGCTGTAACACAGGAAAAAGTTACAACAAACCAGACTGTTAAAACAAACGATGCCGGCAAACAAAAAGAAGCAGCACAAATGGAGCAGGTTGCAATGGATAAAAAAATCAAATCCCTTGAGACATACGGACAAGCTAATCAAAAAAGCTATGGACTGAATAAAGGAAAAATAGAACAATTGAAAACTACAGGTAATTCAAGCAATCTCAGCAAAGATGAAATAGCAAAATTGCTGGAGCAGGCAAAAAAACTTGAAGAAGAATCACAAAGTTATTTTAATAAAGCGAAAAACCTCCGGGAAAAAGCATTGTCAGCCACCGATTATCAGATAAAAAAATCAATGCTGGAGCAGGCACAGTCTTTCGAGAATATGGCTTTAAACAAACAAAACGAAATAGTCAAAATATACCAGGATAAAGGCATTACAACAAGCGACAATATTATTGCAGGCACCTCAAACAATATTGTCATAGGCAACAAAGAGGAAA
>CAZSJF010000053.1:0-11613 GCA_964606705.1 uncultured Bacteroidales bacterium | reverse complement strand
TTTATCAGTGAACGTATGTATTCATGCATCTCCTGTGCCTGCTGCGGTGTTGCATTAACACCTGTGCCTATTGCCCATACAGGCTCGTATGCTATAACCACTTTTGAAAACTCATCTGCATTTAAGTGAAACAGCGACTCGCTGATATGTTCTTTTACGAGAGCAAAGTGCTTGTTTTCCTGCCGTATTTTCAAAGGTTCGCCACAGCAGAATATGGGGATCAGAGAATTTTTTAGAGCTATGTTCACTTTTTTTGCAAGAAATTCATGGCTTTCATTGAAGTATGCTCTTCTTTCAGAGTGGCCGATAATCACATATTCTGCTCCTGCTGACTTAATCATTTCAACGGAAGTTTCACCTGTAAAAGCGCCTCTCTCTTCAGTATAACAGTTCTGTGCGGCGACAAAAACCTGCTCTTCTTTTTCAACAAGTTTTGCAGTTTCATTCAGCAATATAAAAGGTGTTCCTAAAATTATTTTTAATTCTTCTTTTGATTTCTTTGGCTTGTTTTCTTTTAATAAGCTCAGGATTTCTTTAACAAGCTGAATGCCCTCAGGCATTGTTTTGTTCATCTTCCAGTTGCCGGCAATGATTTTTGTTCTCATATAATTTATGTTTTTAAAGTTTTAACTCAATCTTATCCTTGGGTCTAAAAGGCCATAAATAACGTCAACAAAGATATTAATAAATACCAAGACGACCGAAATTAACAATACTGCCCCCATTACCACAGGAAAATCGTATTTTTCCAGTGAGTTTACAATTACAACACCAAGCCCTTTCCAGTCAAAAACATATTCGACAAATACTGCTCCGGCCATCAGCGAAGCCAGCCATCCGGAAATAGCTGTTACTACTGGATTCATGGCATTTTTAAGGGCATGCTTAGTTATCACCCTGAAGTTGCTGAGCCCTTTTGCCCTTGCTGTCCTTATATAATCCTGTGATAAAACATCGAGCATTGAATTGCGTGTCAGTTCAACAATTACCGCCAGCGGTCTGATACCAAGGGTTATTGCGGGAAGTATAAGGTTTTTGAGAGACAGGTATTCCCCTCTGCCGAGATCATCTATTGAATAAAGGCTTCCATACATGTTCAGCCCTGTATAGTCAGCAAGTACGAATGCAAAAAGCCATGCAATGATTATTGCCGCGAAGAATGATGGCAGCGACATACCAAACACAGACAGTACAAGTGCCGACTTGTCAAACAGACTTCCTTTCTTTACGGCACTTATTATTCCTATAATTATACCTATGACGATAGCAAAGATTATTGAAGCAACGGCAAGTATTGATGTGTTGATAAATGCGGATGATAGCAATTCTGTTACCTTACGCTTGCTCTGGTAGGAGCGCCTCATATAAGGGTATTTCAGTACAATGGTTTTTGTTTTTGATATTGAAAACAGTTTTTTGTAGGGAGAATATTTGGAATCGTCAAGGTACCAGTAGCTTTCTTTATCACATTTGTTGTGTATGGACAGGGGCGACAGGTCGTTAAGGTAATTCATGTATTGCATAAACATGGGTTTGTCCCTGCCAAGGTCTTTGTTTATTGCTTCAACGGAAGCTATATCTGCCCTTTGTCCGAGCATCATGCGGGCAGGGTCGCCGGGCAGTACATTGAAAAGTATAAATACAACAGTTATTACCCCGAACAGTACAAGTATTCCGTAGAACAGGCGTTTTGTTATGAAGTTGAACACGGTATTGTAATTATATGTTTGTTTTGAATCTTTTGTTATTTATTAAAATTAGTAATATCATCAAAAAAATCAAAAAGGAAGTCTTTATTAAATTCAACTTCAAATTTTTTTAGAAATTCTATATACTCTTCTTTAAATGTTTTCTTTTTATGATGAACTTTTTGATTTAATATGTAGTTTATTACATTTTCTCTTTGTGAACGGCTGTATGAAAATGCGCCATACCCTTCCTGCCAGAAAAATTTGAATCGTGATAATTTGTTTTCATTAATAAACCTTGAAGACTCTGATTTTATTTCACGGACTAAATCTGACAGACAAATTGAAGGAGACATGCCAATTAAAATATGAATATGATCTGGCATTGAATTGATGATAAGTAATTTTTGTTTTTGATTTTTTATTATACCGGCTATGTATTTATGTAACATTTCCTGAAAACTATCTGAAATCTGTGATTCACGGTTTCTAACTGCAAATATTAAATGAATAGTTATTTGGGAAAAGGTATTTGCCATTTTTTGTGTTAGTAAATAATTTATTTATTAATCTGTTATTGTTTTGATAAAATGTTTCTATATTTTTATATAATTATAATCCCATAGGGATTAAATGTTGGTAAATCGTCATCTTGGTTTATATTTCGCTCCGATAGGAGCGAGATATATTGTGTATTGTGCGTTTTACCAGCATTATGCTCCTACGGAGCAATGATTTTATATATTATTTCATATATTTTTGTTTAACCTCACTGTATTCCGGAAAATCATTATAATGCCATTTGCCCAGCACTACCGAGTTCCTGATGAGTACAAGGCCGGGGTTAGACCTGATAGCGGCTTCAAGGGCAGTGTCATCGGAATTATAAAATTCTGCCTTTACATTATACTGTTTTTTGAATTTTTCTATTTCTTCTTTCAGGCTGCTGGTGAGTATTATGAATGAATACCCGTCGGCAGTGCATTTGTCATAAAATTCGTTGATTTTTTTGAATACTTCTTTGTCGGCAGTTGAAAGGTCATAAGCCATCAGTATAAACTGACAGCCGGGGTTCTGGATAAAATCTTTTGTCAGGTTGTTGCCTGCGGAATCAATTATTGTTACGTCCTGGCCTTTGATCTCATTCGGGTCATAAATTCTTTGTTTTACAAATTCCCACTCCGACATCCATATAGAGTCATTGTAAGGGAAATTTGGCGACAGGTATTCTTTTTCCTCACCGGATTTTTTGTTTTTGTAGATCAGGTAATACTCAACAGGTTTTGGATGTTCAGGTGCAAGCCTGTTGCCAACTTTCCAGGCACTGAAATCTATTACAGGCAGATGGCGTATGCAGTACGTTTCAAAACTCACAAAGATGATGCTGGCAAGTATAAAAATAGCCCATTCAAATGTACGTGGGAATGTAGGTTTTATTCTGTGGCGTGATAAAAATATTATCAGGACAAATACATCTATTACAAGGTTTTTATAAAATGTCTGCCAGTTGGAAATAATTAAAGCACTGCCGAAGCATCCGCATTCAGGAACTGTATTGTAAAGAGCATCCCCTAAGGTTGTAAATGTGAAAAATGCCATCATCAGCAACACCAGCCATGATGTGTATTTAATACATATATTGGATAAAAGCAGTACACCGCCTATGATAAATTCAAAGGCATTCATGAATACCGATAAATAAAGGGCATAAGGTGTAGCCCAATCCATATTATATGCAATAAAGTAATCAATAATTTTATAATTGGTCCCCATAGGGTCAACGCCTTTTACAAAGCCGGAGTATATGAACAAAAGCCCTGCAAGCGTGCGGCTTATTACAATTACGGATTTATCAAATTTATATCCGAAAATAACGGCAATAATGAGGTTTATCATTAATACACCCAGAAAATATATATTGTAATTATCAAATATACTTATCAGACCGGCAGTAATAAGTATAATAATCAGGAACAGCCAGCTTAAAACAGTTGTAATATTTTTATTCATTGCCATATGGTTTAGTTATTTTTTGTTTTCTTTTTCCATTAATTTAATAAGTGCAAAAACAGCATAGTTTATAATGTCATTGTAATTAGCGTCAATGCCTTCAGAGATGAAAGTTTTCCCTTTATTATCTTCGATCTGCTTGATGCGTAATATCTTCATCATGATTATGTCTGTCATTGAACTTATCCTCATATCCCTCCATGCTTCACCATAGTCATGGTTCTTATCATGCATAAGGCTTTTGACTTGTGATATGTATTTGTCATATAATTTTTCGGCTTTGCTTATGCTGAGGCCTGTTTCATTACTGCTGGCTGATTTCAGCTGGATAATTGCCATTACGGAATAATTCACTATGCCTATATATTCGGGTTTTATGCCTTCGTTTACTTTGGCAATGCCTTTTTCTTCAATGCTTTTTATCCTCTGTGCCTTGATAAATATCTGGTCTGTCAGGGATGTTGCTCTTAGTATCCTCCACGCACTGCCGTAATCCTTCATCTTCTTGATAAAAATATCTTTACATTCTTTAATGACAGTGTCAAATTGTGCAGATGTTTTATTCATATTTTGTATATTAGCATGTTGTTAAACCAAATTTTTTAACATTGAATTCAGCGTTTAAAGATACATTTTTTTGTTTGAAAAGCACTCTTAATTGCAGGGGAAAAGTTTTAAACATAAGTAAGCCGCTGGTAATGGGTATTCTAAATGTAACACCCGATTCTTTTTATGACGGCGGAAGGTATGATACGGAAAAAGAATGGCTGAAGCAGGCTGAAAAGATGCTCGGTGAAGGTGCGGATATTATAGATATAGGTGTTGTTTCAACAAGGCCTGGTACAAAAGAATATTCTGCAAAAGAAGAAATGGAAAAGCTGTTGCCTGTACTGAAATCTGTAAAAAAGAAGTTCCCCGGGATAATTATTTCCGTGGATACATACAGGTCCGGAGTTGCAGAAGCATCTGCTGATAACGGTGCAGACATGATTAATGATATTTCAGGCGGAACTCTTGATGAGAAGATGTTTGAAATAATTGCAAAACTTAATCTGCCATATATACTAATGCATATACAAGGCAGTCCTGAGAATATGCAGAAAAATCCTGTGTATGATGATGTTGTAAGGGAAATAATTACGTTCTTCTCATCACAGCTGAATAAGTTGAAAAAATTCGGAATAAATGATGTAATTATTGACCCGGGCTTTGGCTTCGGGAAAACGCTTGATCATAATTACACTATTCTCGGCAAACTGGAAATGTTCAGGATATTTGAACTGCCGCTTCTTGTGGGTGTTTCGAGAAAATCCATGATCAATAAACTGCTGAATATATCTCCGGATGAGGCTCTTAACGGAACTACTGCTCTTAATACTATAGCTTTACTGAAAGGTGCATCCATACTGAGGGTGCACGATGTTAAAGAGGCTGTGCAGTGTGTGAGGATTGTTGAAAAATTGAATGGGGTTACCTGATTTATATTGTAGCTTCAACCGTATCAATTAATATTTTTATTTCCCTTACTTTATCAGGGTATCCTGCTTTATCATAAGAAGAAGCCAGTTCGTATAGAAGTCTTTTTATTATAATCAAGTTGTTACAGGGATTATAATATGATTCTGCAGTGTCAATTTTCAGATGCTTTAAATACATGCCTATCTCTCTCTTTGTAAACAAAGAACCTTTTTTGAAGGGATTTATATAAAACAAGATTTTGTCCTTTTCAGTGTATGCCAGTATAAAGGTTTCAGGTAAATCAACACCATAGACAGGCAGTCCGTTGTTTTGAGATAATATAAGATAAATGATTCCTAAGGACAGGGAATTGCCTTTTTTTGTTTCAAGCACGTCATTTATAAAATAATTCTTGACAGAATCCGGACTTTCGTTGCTTCCATGAAATTTGTTTATATCAAAAACTATATGATTCAGTATTTTTATTTTTTCAAGGGCAGTGAGGTCATCGTTTAATTCCACCCAGATATTACTTCTTAAATTTTCAATAATTTCCCTAACTTTATTTTCATCAAGTGCAGGGTAATGATACCTGGATATCAGGATATAACAGGATAATAAATCTTTATATCCGAGCTCAATCCACTTATTCAGTTCCTTAGTTATATTTTCAACCTGTATCTGATGAATGATATTTTCTATCCTGTTTTGTATTATAGGCTCGAAAGTGTTTTCCCAGGCTTTTTCCAGAGAAGGAATGGCATTGATACCGTATGATAGTATTTTATCTCTGACTTTATCAAAGGTTCTGTCATCAGGTTCATCCAGAAGGCTCAATAATGCCTTGAATTTTTTATCTTCATTTGTATCAAGCATATCAGTTGCTAAGTTGTGATTCTATTCAGTACCAGTTGTATTAATTTTTCAACAGATTTTTTATAGTCTTTGCTGAATTGTTTGTTTATCCTGTTGGCTATAATAGCACAGATGGTAATTGTATTATGGCGAAGTAACGCTCCCAGCCCGTAAAGGGCAGATGTTTCCATTTCAAAATTGGTTATGCGATGGTTCTTATAATTAAAGGTTTCCATTTTTTTGTTTAGTTCAGGATACCTGAGTTCAAGCCTCAGTCTTCTTCCCTGAGGTCCGTAAAAACCTGGGGCAGTCGCTGTAATACCTTTAATCATATCATAACCTGTTTTTTCTGCAAGTATTTCCGAGCATTTTACAATATATGGTTTTGGCAGGTCCTTGTTCCACCCGGAATGTTTAATAAATGCTTCTGTCAACTCATTTTCAAAGACATTTTTTTCTGATTTGTAGAAATTAAGCAGCCCGTCAAGCCCTAAGCCATATATTGACATGACGAAGGAGTCGACAGGAATGTCTGATTGCAAAGCTCCTGAAGTGCCCAGTCGGATAATATTTAATGCAGTGTGTTTCTCTTTGACTTCGCGTGTTTTTAAATCAATATTGGCTAGTGCATCAAGTTCGTTCAGAACAATATCTATGTTGTCGGTGCCGATACCGGTTGATAATACGGACAGCCTTTTGTTGTTAATATAGCCTGTATGGGTAAGGAATTCGCGGTTCTGTATTTTATATTCTGTTTTGTCAAAGTATTTGGAAATAGCCCCTACTCTGTCCGGATCCCCTGCAATTATTATCGTGTCGGCTATATGTTCAGGCCGCAGTTTCAGATGATAAATACTCCCGTCAGGATTGAGTATTAATTCCGACTCTGAAAAATTTGTCATTATTATTTATTTTTATTTATTAAAATTTTGTGTAAATTTGCAGCTTAAACACTTATAAATGACTTATTTATTCATAATAATGGTAAATAGTCACAAATATAAGAAAATAAATACATAAAGTTATGGAGCAAAAATTTGAAACAATCTTAGTGCCAACTAATTTTTCTGAGTGCTCAATGCGTACCTTAGAAAAGGCATTTTCAATATCAGATACATATAAACTTGATATTGTTTTGCTGCATGTTGCAGAAAAAAATTTCTCTTTATTTTCAGGAAAAAGTGTGAAGAATAAATATTACGAAGAATGCAGGGGTAAACTTCAGAAAATAGCTGATGAAGCTTCCAAAAAAACAGGGATTAAAATAAATTCTGTAGTTGAAGATGGCAAGGTGGCAAAGAAAATATCTGAAGCTGCTGAGAGGTTCCTTTCCAAATATATAGTGATCAATGTAAATGATGAAAAGCCTGATAAGGCTGAGAAGTATATCGGCTCTACAACCTTATCCTTAATAAAGGAACCGAATTGCAATATGATAATCTTAAATAGCGGCAAAGTACGTCCTAATATCAGCAACATACTGGTGCCTCTTGACATGACCAAGGAAACCCGCCATAAAATTACAAATGCTGTAGAAGTTGCCAAACATTACAACTCCAAAATGTATGTTATGTGTATTCTTTCACAGGAAGAAGACAGGGAGATCATATACCGCAAACATATCCAGATGAAGCAGGTTGAAAAATTCCTGACCGATAGCGAAGCAAATTTTACAACTAAATTCATAGAAGCTCCTTTGAAACAAAGTGACAGTGAAATATATTTAAATTATGCTAAAGAAATTAATGCAGACCTTATATTGATTATGATTAAGCAGGAGCGTGCAGATATGTCTATTACCTTGGATATTATAAAAAAATCAGATGTTCCTGTTATATGTCCTATCCCCAGAAGAGTTACAAGGGAAGGAGCAATGTAATTAATGTCAAGCATATATTTTATTGGAGTAAACAGTTTAAAATCTAATTAAAAAAATGAAGGAATTTAAAAATAATATTTTAGTGCCAACGGATTTTTCAGAGAAATCAATAATTGCATTGGAGCAATCATTCACTTTAGCCAAAGCTCTTAATCTGGAGGTTATTTTACTTAATATCAGACAGGATACGAAAACCACATTCTTCTTCTCAATATTTTCAGATGAGGAAAAATTAAAATTAAAAAAGGAATACGAAGATAATTGCAGGAATAAATTACAGGAAATTTCTGAAAAAGCTTCTAAAAAGTATAAGATTAAAGTTAATACAATGCTTGCCAAAGGCAAGGTGTACGAAAAAATACTTGAGATTGCAGACCAGATAAATGCGAAATATATTGTAATGGCTGCAAATGGGAATCCTGTTAAAGATAAAAGCAGATCTTTAGGTTCAAATATATCTAAAGTTATTGTCCGTTCAAAATGCCCTGTCATTGTTTCCAATGCCAATCTGCATAAAAACTTTAGTAAAATAGTTTTACCTCTTGATTTGACCAAAGAGACGAGGCAGAAAGTAACTAAAGCTATTGAATTTGCACGACAACACGAAGTTGAGATTAAAGTTATATCTGTCCTGTGGTCTGATGATAAAGAAATATCAACTCATTTGAATATACAGTTGTTTCAGGTTACTAATTTTATTAAATCGGCCAATATTAAATGCACGGGAAAACTTTTAAAGTGCCCGAGGGGTAAATATTTTGCTGAAACTATCCTGAAATATACTAATGAAAAAGATGCAGATATTATAATGATAATGACACAGCAGGAAGTCAGTAGCAGCAAATTCTTTCTGGGGTCAACGGCACAGCAGGTCATATTAAATGCCGACACACCGGTTATGGTTATTAATCCTAAAGAAATGAACATGATTGGCGGATTTAATTATTAAAGAATATTTTTATTTGTCTCAATATTTAAAGGTCCGGTAATACCGGACTTTTTTATTTATGAAGAAGTTATCGCCTATGAAAGCTGAAATTATAACGATTGGCAATGAATTGTTATCCGGCAGTAATGATACAAACTCGGCGTGGATAGCAGAGATCCTTAATAATGCAGGAATAGAAATTTATCAGGTAACCACAATACCTGACAGTAAATGCCGGATTATAAAAGCTCTTAAAGATTCAGAAATACGGGCAGATATTATTATAACCACAGGCGGCCTGGGCCCCACATCGGATGATGTTACCATGCAAGCCTTATGTGAATATTTCAACTGTAAAACAATTATTGATAAAGACACACTGAAAGATATTAAGATCTTCTTCAGAAACAGAAAGTTGCCTTTAACATCGGTAAATAAAAAACAGGCGGAAATACCTGAAGTGTGTTTGCCGATAAGAAATGTAATGGGAACAGCACCGGGTCTGCTTTTCAATAAAAAGAAAAAACTTATTGTTGCTCTGCCCGGAGTTCCCTTTGAAATGAAAGCTATGATGGGAAATCATGTAGTGCCTTATATCTTAAAGAATTTTAAAACCAATACGATCATTCAGAAAACCATATTAACGACAGGTATTGGAGAATCTTTTCTTTCAGACAAAATAAAATCATGGGAACAAAAACTGCCTGACAGGTTCAGCCTTGCCTATCTGCCATCCCCGGGTATTGTCAGGTTGAAATTAACAGCTGCAGGAGATGAAAATGATTCAGGTAGAATTTTCAGGCAACAGATAGATGAATTAAGGAATATTATTTCTGATTATATATTCGGGTATGATGATGATAAACTTGAGGAAATTATCGGAAACCTTCTTAAAGTGAAAAAAATGACTTTATCAACGGCAGAAAGTTGTTCGGGGGGATACATAGCACATAAAATTACAAGTATCCCATGGAGTTCCTTGTATTTCAAAGGTTCTGTCGTTGCTTATTCCAATAAGATCAAAACAGATGTACTTAAGGTTAAAGATCAGACTTTGTTAAAGTACGGAGCAGTGAGCAGGCAAGTTGTTACAGAAATGGCAAAAGGGGCTAAAAAACTTTTAAGTACTGATTTCGCAATAGCAGTATCAGGTATAGCAGGCCCTGATGGAGGCACAAAAAATAAGCCTGTAGGCACGGTATGGATTGCCATTGCTACACCATTTGATATTATCTCCCGTAATTTTTTGTTTGGTAATAACCGTGAGGGAAATATCTGCCGGACGGCTGTATATGCCATGAATCTGTTACGACAGGAATTGATAAAAATAAAAATCCCCCCTGAAAAATCAGGGAGGATTTAGCCATGTTTCAATAATTTATTATTGGATAACTATCTTTTCAGTTGTAATACGATTTTCTGCCTGAACTGTCAGTAAGTATATACCTGAAGATAAACTGCTGACATCAGTATGTAAAACATGAACTCCTTTTGGAAGTTTTCCTTCATGTTTTTCATAAATGGTCTGCCCCATGAAATTACTTATCTTTAGATTAACATCTGAAGTGTTATTTAATATTATTGACAAGTAAATATTATCTGTAGAAGGGTTTGGATATATACTTATATGATTTGCCACATAGTTTTCTTTTATACCATCACCGGAACCAGAAAATTCAAAATCTGATTTAGGCACTTTCATGTACATTATTGAATTATCCACATACGCATGGACATCTCCTTCTTCTTTTCTGATAGCTGTTCCAGGGATCAGGTCAGCCTGAAATATTAAGTGTAAGTATGAATCACTATTAGCTGCAACAGAAGGAAAAACATTTTCAGAATAATAATAAGACGGTGATTTTGTCAGATGTTCGAAATTACTCCATCTGGCACTGTCAACATTGTATTCCCTTGCAAACAAGTGCCTGTACTGCCTGAGGTCTTCATAATAGTATTCCGGTTGGGAGGCTTCAACTACTGCTGAATAAACTACAAATATGTTGTTTTGTTCATCAACAACGACATTAGGCATTGAGGTTGTTGAAAGCCAGTATTTCCCGAAGGCTATTTCGTTATTCGGAAGGACGTTATAATTAATAGAGTCATCCGCATTTAAATCCAGATTCCATGCTATCAATTTTCCATTTTCTAATAAATTAACAAGGTTAGCATCATCAAGACTATCTGTTGTAAGTGTTGGCATTGTGTCATTCCAGTATATGAGGCCAGTTGTATAAGGGTAATATTTTGTGCTGGCATCCCCTATGGAATCATTTATTACTTCCATCCTGCCGAAGGCAACATGTGCATGGTGTTCCGGAGTGTTGTCTAAAGCTATTGACATAGAACCATCACATACAAATATATTAGAGGTTTCTATGCTGTCTGTCCACATAGGATAAGGATGCTGGTAAACTAACTGTTTTGTCCAGTTATCGCCGCCATCTTCTGATCTCATAACAAAAACATCTGTCCAGCTGTCACCTACTACAAAAGCAATGGTATCTCCTTTGGGTTCTGCCCATGCATAAGTGTCTCCGTTAAATCCTTTATATTCAGAACTGGTCATACCCGGTAAAATAACATTATTTTTATCCCATGTCTGGCCGCCATCCGTTGACCTTGAATATACCAAAGCAAGGTTAAGCCCTGCGTAAGTAATCGGTTCTTCTGCTGTTCCTTGTTCTGTGCATGCTATTATATGCACAGTTGAGTCATTTGCTCCGCTTGTTACCATTCTTGGCCATTGCATACCTGTTGTAGTGTTTGAATTTACAGGTCCCAGGTAAGTT
>CAZSJF010000052.1:0-11703 GCA_964606705.1 uncultured Bacteroidales bacterium | reverse complement strand
TGTGTTGGGTGTGTTTGGTTTTTGTGTTTTTTTAGTCTATCAATAGCATAACGTATTCCTATATAATATTTCCTTCCTATAATCGGCCCCCATACAATTGAAGCGTCAAAATAGTTTCCGAAAGGATTATCTGGTGCAATAATAGGATTTTTTTGAATAAAGTCTGTTATGTTTTCACATCCTGTATAAATATTCCATTTTTTGAAATATTTTGTAATCTGAGTATTTAATATAGTATAGGCAGGAGATTTTTCACCTATCCTGTACTCTGCAGGATTATCTTTTGTATCCGGCAGTCTGCATTGACCGTTAAACTGTGCAGTAAAATCGAATTGCCACTTTTTAAGGTTTGTTGCATAGGACAAATTCAGCAAGCTCTTATATCTGCTGACAAGCGGCTTAAGGACCAGTTCATCATTAATAGTGGTTTTTACATCATTAATTCTATAAGCAGCTGTCATGTCAAGTCTTTCTATAAGTTCGTAATTTATCTCTATCTGAAAACTGTTTGAATAAGACTGGCCTTTAAGGTTATAGAATTTAATCATAGAAGTACTTTCATCCATATCAACAATAACCTGATTTATGAAATCTGTCCTGTATAAATCAATATTCATAGTAAGTTCACGGCCAATGATATCAAAATATTTTGTAAAATTGATACCATAATTCCATGCCTCTTCCTGTTTCAGTTTTTCTGTTACAATCAATTTACGGGAACTTGCCATAAGGAAACTGTTCTCTGCAAAAATATTCGCTATTCTGTAACCTTTGCCTATTGAACCTCTCAGCAGAAATTTTTTATTTATATCATATTTAAGATGCAGGCGCGGTGTATAAAATGTCCCATGAATGTTATGAAAATCGGCTCTCATGCCTCCTAAAACAGTTAAATTTTTTATTCCGTGATAAGTGTATTGAAAAAACAAACCCGGTATTATTTCTTCTCTATCAAATATGCTATCATTAAATTTTTCATGAAAATTGTTATACATATAGCAAATACCCGTACTGTATTTATGGTTTGTATTTGAAAATATAGACTCATAAATAAGGTTTGCATAAGCGTTTTTCTGTTCCCCTTTATAGTCATTTAATCCGAAAAATGAATTCTGCTCATGAGCAGAAACTGTTGAAATGATAGCTATACTTGTTTCGGGTTTTTTAAAAATATATCCTGTCTTCAGGAACGCTTCATAGTGTTTTGTGTCAATATTAATTCCATATCCATTAGTTGTGTCATAATGTGATCCGGAGTAATCAAACATACCCTGCCCTCCCATTCTGTCTTCATCAAGAATCTTTATTCCAAATTGGCTGCAAATTTTGTCAGGAATTTCATATTTCCACCTGTTCATAAAACTGTATTGTTCAATCAGCGGATTATCGAGAAATAAATCATAATTAAAATCGTTTTTTTTTCCATTTTTTTCTCCATGAATCAAAAACATTGTACTTAATCTGTCATTGAATTTTATTGATGCATTGCTGTTTCCTTCAGTTTTTCCAAGGTTGTTTGTTAAGATATTAAAATAAAAAATTTCACTTTTGTCAGGTTTTTTATACTCTGTATTTATCTGGCCAGTTATTGATTCATATCCGTTAATAACAGAAGATGCTCCTTTGGAAATATGTATTGATTCCATCCATGAACCCGGAATATATTCCATACCGTATGTAGTTGCCAGCCCTCTTATGTTAGGAATATTCTCTGTCATAAGCTGGCTGTAAATACCTGCCAATCCTAAAAGTTGAATCTGTTTGGCTCCTGTAACAGCATCACTGTATGAAACATCAACAGAAGCATTGGTTTCAAAACTCTCAGATAAGTTACAACAAGCTGCTTTTTTAAATTCATTACCGGTTATATTTTGAATATTTAACGGCTCTATTCTTGATTTATAAGTAGATATCTGCTTATCTATTATAATTATTTCTTTCAGCGTATTATTAAATTTTAAAGTAACTTCAACGTTATCCTGTTCGGAAGAAATATTTATTGTATCTGTCTTATAGCCAATAAAACTTATTACAAGTTTTGAATTTACCGAAGCAGATTTTGCAATGTTAAATTTGCCTTGTTCATTTGTGACAGTACCAATTTGTGTTCCTGCCCAGTGTATATTTACTCCTGGAAGCGGTACCCTGTTTTTATTTTTATCCATCTCATAAACTGTACCCGATAAAGATTGGGATTTAACAAACACTATAAATATAAGACACAGTATTGTCAGTGCTATTTTTATTAGAATCAATTTATTCATATACATACTCCTTTATGTTAAAAAAATAATAAAAGCGGAAAATGAATAATTCGTAATCCGTGTTATACCTGCAAATATTAATCTTAAAGGAGGGTGTAAACTTTTAACTGTTTGAGAAAAATAATAAGTTTTTTACCGGATAAAATCGGCGGTATATCTTTTAATGGAAGTATATGCTTCTGAGTACTGATATTTGTGTTATAAATGTCAGTTGTCCTGAAATCCGAACTATTATAGTATTTATTACCTTTTGTATCCTCTGTAAATACAGGAATATCAGTTTTATATATTTTATTTTCATGATTACAGTATTCACCGGCGCATTTATGTTCTTTGCCTGATGATTTATGCGTGTCCTTGTATCCCCCAATATGTTTGCTATGCTCACAACAGTCTTTTGAATTAAAAAGAGAGAACTCAGAAATATGTCTACATTTGCAATAACATTTATGTATGCTTATTCCACCTGTTGCGATAATTAATACAAACGAAAAAAACAGGATTATTATATTTTTAATAAATTTTATCAAAATCTGGTATATATGTACAAATGTACTAAATTATATTTAATCAGATTTTTTGATATTTTTGAGGCAATTAATCCGATTTGAAAAAATAAATATGGAAACAAATCTTTTTGAAAAAGCTGTAATTCTTGACTTTTCTGCTTTAGTGGAATATTCAGCTAATGGTATTGTAAGCAAAAGGGTTCTTGAAAAAAATACAGGAAACATAACACTTTTCGCATTTGATAAAGGTCAAAAACTAAGCGAACATTCGGCTCCTTTTGATGCTTTAGTACAGGTAATAGAAGGTGAAGGAGAAATTGTTATCAATGGTAAGCCATTTCTGCTGAAAGCCGGTAAAAGCATCATCATGCCGGCAAATATACCACATGCCGTAAATGCAGTATCAGAATTTAAAATGCTGCTTACGATGATTAAATAATATACATCCGCTTTTCAAAGGAATACAAAGGATTATGAATAATAAGGTTTTAACCAAGATAAGTTACGGAGTATATATTGTAAGCTCAAGAAAAGGTGACAGGTTCAACGGACAAATTGCCAATGTGGCCTTTCAGATAACTTCAGAGCCGGCAACTATTGCGGTAAGCATAAGCAAGCAGAACCTGACTGATGAGTTCATAAGGGAAAGCGGTGTATTTTCCGTTTCCATCCTGTCACAAGAAACGCCGATGAAATTCATCGGGCTCTTTGGATTTAAATCTGGCAGGGATATTGACAAATTCAAAGATATAAAATATAAAACCGGAACAACAGGTGCGCCGATAGTTCTCGAAAACGCCATTGCATACATGGATGCAGAAGTTATCAGTTCAACAGACATGGGTACACATGTTATCTATGCCGGGAAAATAGTTGATGCAGAAATTATCAGCGAGGGAGAACCTATGACTTATGCCTATTATCACGAAATAAAAGGAGGCACAACACCAAAAACCGCGCCGACATTCATTGATCAGAATAATAAAAAGGAGGATAAAAAAATGGACAAATACAAATGCACGGTTTGCGGATATATCTACGATCCGGAGAAAGGCGACCCTGATTCAGGGATCCAGCCGGGAACATCTTTTGAGAAACTGCCTGAAGACTGGGTGTGCCCTGTTTGCGGAGTCGAGAAATCATTATTCGAAAAGGAGGCTTAATATATGGCTGCAAGAGAAATAAAACACGGCATTTATGCAACAGGTACAATAGACTGGGACAGAAGATTATTTGACGAACTTATACCTCTGCCTGATGGCACAAGCTATAATTCCTACCTGATAAAAGGCACTGAAAAAACAGCACTGATAGATACTGCCGACCCTTCAAAAGAAAGTGAACTTACTGATAATCTCAGGAAAACAGGTGTAAGCAACATTGACTTTGTTATTGCCAATCACGCAGAACAGGACCATTCTGGCTCCATACCTGCGATACTCAAGCTTTATCCCGGTGCCAAAGTTATTACTAATCCGAAATGCAAGGAAATACTCATGGATCTGCTTCTCATACCGGAAGACAAATTTATAACAATAAAAGACAGGGAAACAATATCACTTGGAAACAAAACTCTGGAATTTATTTATGCTCCGTGGGTCCACTGGCCTGAAACAATGTTTACATACCTGAAAGAAGACTGCATCCTGTTTCCGTGTGATTTCCTTGGCTCACATCTTGCAACAAGCGATTTATTTGTTACAGACGAGGCAAAGGTGTATGAGTCGGCAAAAAGATATTATGCTGAAATAATGATGCCTTTCAGAACCAGTGTCAGGAAAAACCTGGAAAAAATCAGTGAGCTGAAAGTTGATATGATAGCCCCAAGCCACGGCCCTGTTTACAATAAGCCGGAATTCATACTCAATGCTTATAAAGAGTGGGTTTCTGACGAAGTAAAAAATGAAGTGGTCCTTCCATATATTTCAATGCACGGCAGCTGCGCCAGAATGGTTGGTTACTTTACTGATGCCCTTATGGAAAGAGGAATTACTGTAAAACCTTTCAACCTTTCGAAAACCGACATCGGTGAGCTGGCAATGGCTCTCGTTGATGCCGCCACCATCGTAATTGCTTCTCCTACGGTGCTTGCAGGGCCCCATCCGAATGTCGTTTATGCAACTTACCTGGCAAATGCACTCAGGCCTAAGCTTAAATTTGCCTCTGTCATAGGTTCTTACAGCTGGGGCGGAAAAATGGTGGAACATATCGCAGGAATGATAAGCAGCCTGAAAGTTGAGATCATTGAACCGGTTGTTGTAAAAGGTTTTCCTAAAGAAAATGATTTTAAACTGCTGGATAAATTAGCTGATGAAATTTTGAAAAAACACAAAGAGAGCAATATTATTAACTTAAAATAATCTTATTCGGGTTGATAAAATCTGTTGTAATTTTTCTTTCTGCTTTTCAGGCAAAAAACTATTTTTAATCCACCACATTGCATCATCTAGCTTATTAAAAAATGATTGATAACAATTTTGTTTTTGTTTTTCTGTAAGCAACAAACTTTTTGCAAGTATATCAAAATCTTTTTTCGTGATTTTGTTTTTTTTGCCATTCAGGGTTAAGCTTATTTGTTCGGATTCATTTTTAATCACCAGTAAAGTACTTATTAGATCATAAGCAGGGCTTAATGAAAAATATCCTTCATCTTTTTCTAACATGGAAAAATTCTTCAGGTGCATATCGGCATTGCCTGTTATAAATCCAAATATTACCAGTTCAAAATAACGTAAAGCATCTATACCTGTCTGTGATGAAAATTGCCTTATTATTTTTCCGGTTTTTTCGTAACTGCCACGATACTTATGTTCGGTAAGTGTTTCAGTAAGTTGGCACAAATCTTCACAGGCTAATTTATTTTTATCAGTCCTGTCAAATCGTTGTGTGATGTAAGCTAAATTATCGCTTGGCAATCTTACTAAACCATGCACAGCTGTTTGAATTCCAAACTCATCTGCAAGATGCATACAAAGGTCTTCGTTCTCCGGTAAAGTTTCATAAATTTCACTTTGCGGCTTGATAATATAATTACTTTTATCATCAACAATAGTGAACCGGAGATTTTTTTTGCTTTCTTCCAGCCATAAGCTTAATTTAGGCTGTACGCCCGTAATAGTGGCGCTTGCATCAATAATCTTTTTAGCATACGCAGTTAATTTTTTTTCATCAATATCCATTTCAGGCATTTGCTTTAATCCAAAATTTTTCTTCACACATTTCTGGTGATAATCTTTTTCGGACTCATCAAGAGACTCATAACAGAGTAAACAGTTCATTTTATTTTTCTTTTATGATACTTATATCACCAATACAATCATTACAAAGCATCAGCAATAAATTCATTCTGTCTCGCGGATCTAACTTCCAGTTATCAATGGCAATTTTCAGCAACCAGCCTTCAGGTATCAATCCGTCAAAAAATGGCAATATATTTTTGTCAGTATATGCTTCTGTTCGTAAAGGTAATGTTTTACTCACTGCACCATATTTTGGATCTTTCAAATAAGAATCATTATACTGAAACCCATATCCATTCTCATCTTCCCAAATTATGCCGGCAAGTTTGTCTTTCTTATATACCAATCCTTTTTTCATTTTATTGCTCCTCTATATTCTGAATGGTGGAATGCAAAATAATTTCAGTTAGTTTATCATCGGGCTTTTGCTGATATTTAATAGCATTATTATTTGATACGAATTTCCATGCTGTAATTTTGTTTTCTTTGGTATCGTTTATTTCTTTGATGATAAAACCATATTTCACTATTTTATTGGTAAGTGTAATTTTTACCAGCTTATTAAAATAGTTACGGAAAACATCATAAGCATCAATTTTTTGTTTGCCTGGCATCAAGTTGAAACCAAATAATGCCAACACCTGATTTACTTTATTCAACTGTAAAGTTTCTTTGCCATGTTCCAGTTCTCTGATAAAACGAATACCAACACCGGCTTTGACAGCAAGTTCTTTCTGTGTAAATCCCAGTTTTTTGCGCTGATATTTTATAAAAGATGATAAATTATTCATAATATTTTTATACCTTTATGGGTACAAATATAATACAATTATTATTAAATAATACCTAGCGGGTATAAAAAATATAAATACCTATTATATTATACCCGAGTGGGTATAATATATTTTTTTAAAACTAAATCTATCCGCCATATTACTCTTTTATATCTTTGCATATCAAATACTTTAATAATGAAATACAAAATAATACCTGTAATATTCACAATGGTTTTCACTGCCGGTTACAGCCAGGATGATTCGAGCAAAGTCATTGAAAAAAACCTTGAAATATTCGATTCATATCTTAAGACGCTCAACTCAAATTATGTTGATAAGGTAAGCACCACCCGGCTGGTGCGTACCGGCATTGACGCGATTACCAAGTCGCTTGACCCGTTCTCTTTCTATAGTGATGAGGAGGGAGTAAAAGCACATAATAATGCCTGGAAAGGATATATGTTTTCGGGAATCGGCATAAGTGCTGCTGAGCGCGACAGCCTCATGACTGTTGTTGGTTTATATGAGAAATTTCCTGCACATCTGGCAGGTGTCCGCATGGGCGACCGTGTTATAGGCGTTGACAGCATTGATGTCAGAGGCAGGAAATTTGAAGATGTGTCCAAACTGCTCAGAGGCGAAGAAGGAACCAAGGTAACAGTAACTTTTGACAGGCCCGGCGTGGGGAAAGTGATGATACCGATAGTGCGGAAAAAAATAATATCAAGATCAGTATCTTACTACGGCATGCTGAATGACAGTATCGGATATATACAGTGTTTGCAGTTCCTGACAAATTCTTATGATACAATGTTATATGCACTTAATACCCTTAAGAAAAATGAAAAATTCAGATATCTTATCCTTGATATGCGCAATAATATCGGCGGCCTGCTTCAGGATGCCGTAAATACCGCCAATATATTTCTTCCGAAAGATAAGATGGTCTGCGAACTGAAATCTGAAAATAACAAAGGCGCATGCTATAAATGTATGACACTTTATGAACCTGTTGACACAACCATAAAAATTGTGGCACTGGCAAACAATGTTACCATTTCGGCAGGAGAGCTTATGCTCGGAGCATTCCAGGATTATGACCGTGCCGTGCTTGTGGGACAGCGGACTTACGGCAAGGGCTATGTACAGGGAACACGGCCGCTGGCATATAACGGCGAGCTTTATGTTACCGTGGCACGTTATTACACCCCTTCAGGACGGTGCATACAGAAAATCGACTATACCCACAAGTATATTGACGGAAAAGTGAATGAAGTAGACAGTGTCAAGCCGGTTTTTTACACACAGAATCACCGTGAGGTAACAGGTTCCGGAGGAATAGAACCGGATATAAAACTCCCTCCTCCTCCTCCACTTCCTGAAGTTGTATCACTGCTGATAAACAATAACGTTATAGGTGATTATGCCACTCTTTACCGCAATACACATGATACTTATCCGGATATGGAATCTTTTGCGCTATCTGAAAAAGATATGGATGAATTTCTGAGGACGGCAAAATCAAAAATAGCAAACTTTAACTTCCTTATAGAATCTGAAATAAAAAAGCTGGATTCTCTGATTATAAAAAACAACATACAAAATTCTTTAAAGCATGAAATAAAAAAAATAAAAAATAAACTCATCAGGGAAAAAATTGCTGAGCTTCAGAAAAATAAAATCCTTATCAAATCATTGCTGGAAAAGGAAATACTCATACGTTATTACAACAATGAAGCTATATTCCGTTATTCATTTAAAAATGACCTCGAAATCAAAGAGGCTATTAGCACATTTACCCGATATGATTCTATTTTATCAGGAAACAACCCGACAGAAAAGACCATACCTCATTAAAAGAGTGGAAACCCAAGTAAAAAACAAGTTAGTGTGATTTCCTTTCAACAGTGTATACTTCTTTTATTGTAATATTTTGGGTGTTTTTGCTTAAGCCATAATAATCAGAACTGGTATAATACGTCCATTCCTGCTTATCCTTGCTCATTTCGTTAATTGTAAAAAAGAGATGGCGTTCAGCAAGCCCGCCATCAACCTCCCATATATCCCAGCGCATTTTATCGTCTTTAATCCACCAGCAATGATTTTTAACATTGCATGAAGTTTCAAGGCAGTAGAACGCATGATATTGTACACCACTGTTAAAGCTATAATAACAATAATTGTATTTGTCGGATTTATTATCGTATAGTTCAATAAAACCGGGATTTTCAAAAACAGCCACTGATATAAATTCATTTGTTACTGAATCAAGGTCGAAAATTTCCAGCCTCTGCACTTCCCACGCTCCTGCACATCTGTGAATATAATGCTCCTCCCACTTTCTGCATGAAGTAAATGCAAGAATGACCATTAATAAAATAAAAACAATATTTAATTTATTTTTCATTCCTCTATTTTAGTTCCGGGAATATCCCATTTAATTCCTACAGATAAATTAAATCCGCCCAGGTCACATCCCACATTGCTGTCTTTGGCGGTAGTATAATTACGATAAGCATAGGTCGTGCCTCCCAGCTCCCAGTATTTTGCATAATCAGTGGGTATTTCATCCATAAGGCCATCCAACAATTTGCCAGAATTAAGGTCCTGTAAGGCAATATGTGTATCGCTGTCTTTCCAGCTCAGATTATTTTTTGCCATACGCCCCGCAAAAATTGACAAGCCTAAATGTTCTGTGAGAGATATTGAAGCTTTAACACCATAAATAAATTTCATTGCAACCATTCCTACATAACATCCGCTCAGCTGGTGTGTCATGCTTATATCCTTACTCCCATCTTTATAAACATAATAGGTTTTAAGGTATATGTCACCGAAATCCAGGTATCCTACTGCCCATATGCCGAACTTTTCAGCCTGTTTACCAAGGCCTATGCCGGTATTTATATGGTTGTATTTTAAATCGAACTGACGCGATGTTCCGTTCTGGAAAGCCGACGTTCTGGAACAAAAAATCTGGCTGTAATTAATATCAAAATAAAATACCATAGCAGAATACGACACACCCCAGTTATAACCGCTCATAAATCCCGAATGCCCTGCTCCTGATGATAAATCCTGCTGATAGGAATTATATGAGTCAATGAATGTATTAAATGTCGTATAATTTGAAAACAAAGAATTATAACCGCTGTATATTGATATCTGAGGTTTAACAGTTATTCCTGCAAATATTAAAAATAATATTATTGTTGTTTTCTTCATTTTTACTTTTTTGTTGTCAATCGTCAACAGCGCTTCCTCCGAATAGAATAAAAAATTCCACACTGAAATTCCTCAGATTAGTGTAGTATTCGAAAGAGTTAAATGATAAAGACTTGCTTAACCACATCCAGCGGTATGAAGGGCGGACATTGAAAGATATCCCGTTTGTCAGCTTTAATGAATAGTTGAGAAATAAAGATACCCCGAGTGCGCCGGAATTATTGGAATAAAAATTCACATATTCAGTAGTATCAATGGCAGCAGCACATGTTTTCTTTTTCAGCACTTTAAAGGCGCCGAAATCCATGCTTGTACCTGCGCTAAGGCCTATTTCTTCCGCAACAGGAAAGCAAAATGCCATGGAAGTATAATTAAGCCGGTGTTTAAAAAAAGCTATTGTGTCAACACCGCCGTTTGTATATTGCCCCTTGTCTGTACCATGATAATTATGCCATGACATTTCAAAGAATCCTTTAGGCCCCATGACAAAGCCTAATGAAATTCCTCCGGGCATCCTTGAAACTTTCAGGTCATTGGATACATCAGGGTTAAGGGTATTGAAATTGTATGCAGCAATCTGCATATTGTAAAAAGGGAAACGGTACCAGCAGTATTCATAACCGGCCTTGAAGCCAAACTGCGCATAAATAGAACTGCCAAAAAGCAGTATAATTAAAAGTATGTTTATCTTCTTAAACATATCTTTATAAAATCCCTGTTCTTACTTCAGTCTAATCCTAATCAATTATCCCTGAAGAGTAAATGTAACAGGCAGGTTATATTGAACGCGAACAGCTACACCATTCTGTCTGCCGGGTTTCCATTTGGGCATAGCTTTAACAACTCTTACAGCTTCTGCTCCGCATCCGCCGCCGATATCGCGCATTAATTTTACATCAGTGATGTTGCCATCTTTTTCAACAACAAATGTTACCCATACTTTCCCTTCCAAGTCTGCGTCTCTTGCTTCGGGAGGATATTTTATATTGTTCTGCAGATATTTATACAAAGCTTCTTCGCCTCCGTCAGGGGTTGGCATTTCTTCAACAAAAGTAAGAGGCGGTGGAAGCGCATCTTCAATAACTTTATTTTCAACAACTTCTTCAACTGTATCAACAGCTGTATTGGTAATTGTCTGGTTAAGAATTTCCTGGTTAAGAGTAGCTGTTTCCTGTGTCGTGTCTGTTGTTACAACAGGTGCAACAAATTTAACTTTCTGTTCAAGTGCTTCGGGAGGAGGAGGAGGAGGAGGAGGAGGAAGCTCTTCCGGTGGCTTCATATTTGCAAGTTCCACAGCCACAGTTTTATCAACATTGATATTCTTGTTTTTATTCAGATATGTGTTGAGCCAAAGTACACCTGCAAAAATCACGATAACTCCTGTTCCTATGAATAAAGCAACAAGACGGCGCCTTTCATGTATCTGCCTTAAATAATAAGCACCGTAAGTTTTATTCCCGTGTTCAAAAACTATTTCGTCAAGGGTATAATATTTTTTTTCTATTACCATAGAATCTTTAATTTAAATGTTTTTACTTTTGTGTTTCAAGCAATTTCACTTCATCCGGAGTTATGTCAACAATAGCATAACTCGCAATATTGGTAATTGCCATCTCATCAACAATATCAATAACATTTTTATATAAGATTCTATGGTAATAGAAAAAAAAAACCAAACACACCCAACACA
>CAZSJF010000051.1:4279-11772 GCA_964606705.1 uncultured Bacteroidales bacterium | reverse complement strand
TATTTTTTATCCGTATAAGTTGGTATATAAATTTCAAAAACCCTGATTTTGTTATTAAAAATCATATTTTATTAAATGGTAATTTTCTATTAAAAAGGTTGTGCGGAAATAAAAAAAATCAGGATATATATGATTAATATTATTGAATTTTGACTAAAAAAGTTTATTTTCGTAAACTGAATTATGAATGAAGATAATAAAAATTCAAGAAGGGAATTTATTAAATCGCTGACTGTTCTGGCTGGCACTTCTGCTCTGATCAGCTCCCTGCCGTGGTTGCAAAATATCAGTGCGGAGGAAAAGAGCAAGACAGCAGCTTCGGACAAAGTAAGAGTCGGAATTATAGGTATCGGTTCACGCGGGACTTATCTTCTTCTTTTCCTTCAGAAGAATCCTAATGTAGAAATTGCCGCTGTATGCGACAATTATAAACCCCATCTTGAGAAGGCAGTAAATTCAACAAAAGGGAAGGTAAAAGCTTTCTACGATTATAAAAGACTTCTTGAATTAAAAGATATTGATGCAGTTGTTATCGCTACACCTCTGCATGAACATGCGCATATTTCCATAGATGCACTACATGCAGGCAAACATGTTTTCTGCGAAAAAAGCATGGCCCGTACTGTAGAGGATTGCCAGAAAATGATGCAGGCACAGAAAGAAACAGGCAAAATCCTCCAGATAGGCTTTCAGAATCTGTTTAACATAAAATATATAAAAGCCCTTGAGCTTATAAAATCAGGGCAGATAGGGCAAATAACACAGATACGCTCATACTGGCACCGTAATAACAACTGGAGAGTGGAAGTGCCAAGCCCGGAACTTGAAAGAAAATTTAACTGGCGGCTATATAAAGAATATTCCTGCGGCCTTGCTACAGAACTTGCCGCACACCAGATACAGATCACCAACTGGTTTTTAAACACCACCCCTGAATCCGTGATGGGAACAGGCAGTATCAACTTCTGGAAAGACGGAAGGGAAGTTTACGACAACATAAGCCTGATTTATAATTATCCCAAAGATATAAAGTTCATGTATGATTCACTGACAAGCAACAAGCAGTATGGCAAAGAAGAGCAAATCATGGGTAACAAAGGCACAATAGAACTCGAAAGGGGAAAGATATTCACAGAAAACCCTCCTCCTGCACCAGGAATCCTGCAATTAATAAATGATATAGAACATAAAACTTTTGATGTGATTCCACTGGGAGGAGCAAGCTGGGTACCTGATACTGCAAGTAAAGACAAAGGCAGATTTATTGTCAACGAATATCCCCTGCCTGATGACACACAACTTGAAATGGAAGCCTTTGTCAACGCTGTCAAAACTAATAAACCCATTCCGAGAGTGCTCGAACAGGGTTTTAATGCAAGCATAGGGGCTTTACTTGGTTATCAGGCAATGGAAAGCATGCAGTTAGTTAACTGGCCAAAAGAACTGGTGTTATGAAAGATATAATAATAAAGGGGGAAAGAATAAAGAAGGAACTTAAAACCTTATTGTATTGCTTTATTTTTGTAATGCTTCTTAATATTTTTTCCATAATTTTTTACCATACAAAATGGACTGAAATACTAACCACATTGCATTACATAATTATTCTGACACTTGTGGTTTATTTTATCACTGGAATATTCAGGATTTTATTCATATCCATCTTCTGCAGAAAAAATAAATAACGAAATTTATTTTATTTCCAATTTACAAGTTACTGTTTCAGTAGTTGTTTTATCAAAATCACCTTTTGCATAAGGCATCCTGCCGCCAACAGATATTTCAAAAACACCCGGTTCAACAACACGTTTCATATTATTATCAAGTATTGAATATTGTTCAGGTTTAAGTTCAAATTCCACTGATTGCTTCTCACCTGGTTTAAGGTGTATTCTTTTAAAACCCTGTAATGAACACACAGGAACAGGCACAGAAGCTTCCATGTCTTTTACATATAACTGCACAACTTCATCTCCTGCTATGCTTCCTGTATTTTCAACATCAACTTTTACGGTTAATTTCTCTCCTGCTTTTATTGTTTCCGCCATAACAAGGTTTGAATATTTGAATTTTGTGTAGCTAAGCCCATATCCGAACGGATATAAAACGTTTCCTTCAAAATACCTGTAAGTCCTGCCTTTCATACTGTAATCCCTGAAAGGAGGGAGTTGGTCAACAGATTTGTAGAATGTTACCGGCAACCTGCCTGCAGGATTATAGTTGCCAAACAGAACATCTGCAACAGCAGTGCCTGTTGCCTGTCCGGGATACCATGCCTCGAGAATTGCAGGAACATGCTCATTAGCCCAGTTAACAGCAAGTGCACTACCGTTAAGCAACACCAGCACTATCGGCTTTCCTGTGGCATACAATGCTTCCAGCAACTCTTCCTGAACATCAGGCAATGCAATATCCAGCCTGTCACCCCCGACAAATTTTTCCAGTTTAACTTTCATCTCCTCGCCTTCTATTTCAGGGGACAATCCTCCACACATGATAATGACATCAGATTTTGCAGCAATATCAACTGCTTTTTTGAAGTAATCAACATCAGGTGACGACCACAGCAACTGCAGTGATGCATCATACTTGTTCTCATAATATTCAACTTTTACATTGTACTCCCTGCCGGCTTCCAGAAAGATTTTTCCTTTTCTTAATGCAGGGGAATGGTCTTCCCAGAAATCCACAACAAGAGAATCATCTATATAAAGCCTGTAGCCGTCATCGCCATTCAATCCAAAAATATACTTTCCTGTAACCTGCGGAAGTATTTTCGCCTCCCATCTTACTGAAAATTTATCAGCCTTAATCTTTTTCGAAGGACTTTTTGTATTCCATTCAAAGTTGATATTCTTATCAATCCTTTCCAATACCGGCTTACCTTGCAATTCCATATTGTTAAAATACATGCCCTTTATGCCTGTTTTGTTTTTCTTTCCTGTTTCTGAAATATAAAAAATGCTGTCAGGAACGGGTTTCAGGTCTACATACAAATCGACAACATCACAGCCGCTTTCAAAATAAACTTTTGTATCAGGGGAAACGGCCTGTTTTATACCTTCCAGTACTGTAACAGCTTTTGACGGTGTCCCGTTGTAATTACCCAGTATACTCTTGTCATTATCTGCATTCGGCCCTATCACTGCTATTGAAGATATGGTTTTCTTCAAAGGCAGAATATTATTTTCGTTCTTTAACAGCACCATTGACTCTCTCGCTGTTTCCAGAGCCAACTGCTTATGCTCTTCACAATCCACATTTTCATATGGTATTTTAGAATAAGGCACCATATCATCAGGGTCGAACATTCCTAATTTAAACCTTGCCCTGAAAAGATTTCTCAACGAATTATCAATGTCTTCTTCTGTTATCAAACCCTTCTTTACAGCTTCCAGTAAACTTTTGTATGTATTGCCGCAGTTAAGGTCACACCCGCCTTTAACACTTATTGCAGAAGCTTCTTCGTCTGTTTCAGCAACTTTATGCCCCTTGTAAATATCGCTTATTGCATCACAGTCGGAGACGATATATCCCTTAAAACCCCAGTCATTTCTTAGTATATCTATCTGTAGTTTCTTGTTGCTGCAGCATGGCTCTCCGTCATACCTGTTATATGCGCACATTATTGACTCAACATTTGCTTCTTTGACACAGGTTTCAAAAGCAGGCAGATATGTATCATACAGATCCCGGTCTTCAGTAACAGCATCAAAACTATGCCTTTCAGACTCAGGCCCGCTGTGAACAGCATAATGTTTTGCTGTTGCAACAACCTTAAGGTAATTACTGTCATTACCCTGCAATCCTTTTATAAAATTAACTGCTATTCTTCCTGTCAGGTAAGGATCTTCACCATATGTTTCCTGTCCTCTTCCCCACCGCGGGTCTCTGAATATATTTATATTGGGCGACCAGAATGTAAGCCCGAGATATTTTACATTTTTTTCCTGTTTTAATATCGCTTCATGATGCTTTGCCCTTGCTTCATCCGATATTACATCTGCAACTTCATATATCAAGTGTTCGTCCCACATTGACGCCATACCAATCGCCTGCGGAAAAACTGTTGCCACTCCCGCAAAACCAACACCGTGCAGGCACTCATTCCACCAGTTATATTTGGGTATTCCCAGTTTATCAATAGCTGCAGCATCATTAACCATCTGGGAAACTTTTTCTTCAAGGGTCATCCTTGAAATAAGATCATTAACCCTTTCGTCAACCGGCAATTCCGTATTTTTGTATGCAGGTATATTTTTATCTCCGTCTCCATCACCGGTCATTCCGCAAAAAAGCAAAAAGACAACAGGAGCGAACAAAATGATCAAAAACGCTTTAACAAAATTCATAATATCTCCTTTTTAAATTATTTCTGTAAATAATAAATAATCAATGAGCCGGGAGCCTGTGGAATATTGATATCAAACCCTTCTAACAATTCCTTACCGCTCTTTACAAACTTAATTCCGTAATCTTCAAAATTAATTTCATACTGAGCCTTATCGTCAAGACCACGTAGTTTGACATTTATCGTACTATTATTACATGCATTCCTTCTGAAGGCAAAGATTATTCCGTCTTTCTGTGCAGGGCGGCTAAACTGGTACGCCATCCACACATCATCTCCTGAGCTATATTCAGTCAGAGGATAATAATCTCCATAAAAAAACAATCTGTATTTATTAAATTCCTCAAGCGAAGCTTTGGCTTGTTCTAACGGAAACCCGGAATTATTAAGATCCCACCCGAAACCTAAACCACTGGCCATAACGCTTCTGAAGTAATAAGGAGAAGGGTTAGTGGTACCTGTGGAAGCGCAAGGCAGATAAAAACTAAGCCCGTAGGTATGGCACTGTGCCCCATTTGGTTCGGCAGAAGACGGGTAATCTGTCCTGCAGAGCGATATACTGCGTGAAATAGTTTCAAGGTCGAAGCGCCTCCCTCCGCTGGCGCAGTTATCAATAAGAAGGCCGGGGTTCCTTGCCAGAAGCTCGTCCCAGAACATATACAACCCTTCAATATGTTTTATTTCACTTATCCCCTGCCTGTCCGGTGCGTCATTTACCTCCCAGTATGGCAGAGGGTCAAAATTAAAGTCCTGCCTGTAAATAGTGACACCTTCCTTTTCAATAAAATCAGATATAAAATCAGTCATCCATTTTCTTGCATCAGTATTTCCGAGGTCAAACAGGCTGTTTACGTTATTTTTGATTTTCAACAGCCATTCAGGGTGCTCATTATATATTTTTGTTCCCTGATAAACCCTTTCAGGTTCAAACCATAACACAAGGCCCATTCCTAATTTTTTAAGTTCATCTGAAACAGGGCGTATTCCATTAGGAAAGTTCTTTTTATTAACAGTCCAGTTGCCCGCCCCACGAACCCATGATTGTTCCGAGCCGTCATACCAGCCTGCATCGATCCATCCTGCTTCAGGATGAATGCCAAACTGAATCAGCCTGTTTGCCGTAGCAATAGCATATGTTTCTGTTGCGCAGCTGTATTCGTTGCAAGGGCTTGGGCCACCATAACCAATACCTGAAGTAAGTGGAAGTAAAACCGGCTTCCCGTCTTTCTGCGGCGTGTGGTGGGCAAGGATGAATCTGCGCAGCATGTTATGGCCTATCATCCTGTCATTACCCTGCCAGAACAAAAGTAAAACTTTAGGTGTACGGATCTCCTCTCCTGCCAGCAGTTTCAGGTGTATCTTCCTGAACCCTGCAGAAAGAGTGATGACTCCGGCAGAATCGCGTTTTACATCACACAACCATCTGCCTGACCATCCTATGCCGACCATAATACCTTCATCTGAGGCATCAATATTAAAAAAGGGAAGCACTTCCGTATCAGAGGAACGGCCTGCATTAGGGCCGAATGAAATATCTGCACCGGGCACTAAAACATTATCAACAGGAGCAAAATCAGTTTTGGCCGCATTGCTGCCTTTTGCTGTATGGAGAATATATTTTTCTTTTCCGGGATATTTAAAATCACTCATTACTGTCTGCAGCTGCTCTATAAGCGGAGTACTGTCCTGAGAGGTATTTTTTAATTTAAGCACCAGCTCAATAGCAGGATAATCATTGTAAATACTGCATATACATCTGACCACAAGCCCGGTTTTTTTATCGGTATAAGAATAGGTTTTTTCCGTAATGTTATTATCAACAACTTTTGTTTCTTCAGAAAAAGACCAGTCCCTGATGAATTTTTCCGAATTCTCCCCGTTATAAATAAATGAAAAAGGGGGTATTTTGCCTTTACCGAAATGAGTATTAATAAAGTCTGCAACTGATTTATTTTCCTTAATGTATGCCGATGCCGTATTTTTATTTGTTTGTGCAATGCCGCCAGATAAAGAAACAAACAAAAAAATTGAAAAGAAATATTTCAGGTATTTCATAAATATTAAGCGATTTAGTATCAGCAAACATATAAAAATTTTCGGAACTATAAAAACGTTCTGCCATTGAAAGAAAAAACCGTTATAAGTAAAAACATTTTTTACTGTTTAATAATAATTTTTCATAAATTTGCCCCATGGTCTCAAAAGAACATATTGAAGATATAAGCAGGCGTTTAAGTGCTTTAAGGGGGTCACTTTGACATCGACAAGAGGTTAAAGGAAATTTCTGAAGAAGAACTTATAACACAATCGCCCGGTTTCTGGGATAATCCGAAAGAAGCGGAGAAGATCCTGAAAAAAATCCAGTCCAAAAAATTTTTCACTTCAGCATTTGAAAAAATAAAAAAGAGCTATGACGACCTGCTTGTGGTATGGGATTTCTATGGCTCAAAAGAAGCAACGGAGCAGGAACTGCAGGAGCAATATAACATAACTTTGGATTTGCTTGAAAAACTCGAATTTAAAAAAATGCTCGGCAGGGAGGAAGATGCTCTCGGTGCGATACTGAATATAAATTCAGGTGCCGGCGGCACGGAAAGCCAGGACTGGGCAGAGATGCTCCTGCGCATGTACATTAGATGGGGTGAACGGAATAACTACAATGTCAAAATACTGGACAAGCTTGACGGCGATGTGGCAGGGATAAAATCTGCCTCCGTTGAATTTGAAGGCGACTATGCATTCGGATACCTGAAAGGAGAGAACGGCGTGCACAGGCTTGTAAGATTATCACCGTTTGATTCAGCAAACAAAAGGCATACATCCTTTGCGTCGGTATATGCATATCCGCTGATTGACGACAGCATTAAAATAGAGATCAATCCTGCTGACATATCATGGGACACTTACAGGTCGAGCGGACCCGGCGGACAGAATGTAAACAAGGTGGAAACAGCAGTCAGGCTGAAACATGCACCGTCAGGAATAATAATAGAATGCCAGGTAACACGCTCGCAGCAGCAGAACAGGGAAAAAGCGCTGATAATGCTGAAGTCACAGCTGTATGAAATCGAGCTGAGGAAAAAGCAGGAGATGGCTGCCAAACTGGAAAGCCAGAAAAAAAAAACCAAACACACCCAACACA
>CAZSJF010000051.1:0-4269 GCA_964606705.1 uncultured Bacteroidales bacterium | reverse complement strand
TGTGTTGGGTGTGGTTGGTGGGTGTTTTATAAGTTAGTGTTTAAATCAAAAATCTTTATTAATTCATTAAAACATACCTGATACAATACGGGGGAGAATAATTAAAGAATGAATAAAGATTTTTGATTTAAACACTAACTTATTAAAAACTGCTATGACATCCAAGGAAAGATTCTTAAAAGCATTGAAGCGTGAAAAGCCTGACAGGCTGCCTGTTACGACCCATCATGTCATGCCATACTTTTTAAAGAACAACATGAACGGCATAAATGAGCAGGAATTTTTTGATCATTTCGGGCTTGACCCCATAAGATGGATCATAGATTTTATGCCAGATGAAAAAAAAGGCGAATACTACGACCCCACACATAAAGAAATCGGCTTTCTTGAAGCAAGAAGGATTTGCTCTGACAACTGGAAATTCAGGATTGACAATCTCGAGGGGTATGAATACAAAACCATGCGGTTCAACATCATCACTCCTGAGAAAACACTGAACATGATACTGATGTCTAACGACTATACAACATGGGTAAAGGAACATCTTATCAAAGAAAAATCTGATATTGACATTATTGCAAAATATATGACCACGCCTCTGTGCAACGTCAATGCCATTAATGCCGCAGCAGATGAATTTGGCGAAAGAGGGCTTATACGCGGACATATTGCCTGTTTTGAAGGATTCGGGCAGCCCGGCTGCTGGCAGGACTTCTCATGCCTCTACGGCATACAAAACCTTATAATGGCGGTGTACGAAGACCCTGAATGGGTGCATACATTCCTGAAAGTTCTGCAGCACAGAAAAAGTGTTTATATAAAATCCCTTAAAGGCGCTAAATACGACCTGATAGAGCTTGGAGGAGGCGATGCATCAACAACAGTAATATCTCCCGATATATTTGATGAATTTGTCGCTCCTTATGATTCCAAATTGATCGCTCTGGCACATGAAGCAGGGCAGAGGATAGCTTACCACACCTGCGGAGGCATGATGCCCATACTGGAAAATATAGCCTCCATGAAACCTGATGCTATGGAAACATTCACTCCTGAGGGTATGGGCGGCGACACGAATCTGAAAGAAGCAAAAAAACGCATCGGCGATAAAGTATGCATGATAGGCGGGCTGGATCAGTTCCATTTTCTGAAAGGATGCTCTCCGGAGAAGACAAAAGAAGAAGTGAGAAGATGCTTTAATGAAGCCGGCCCTAACGGCGGATATATATTATCCCCTTCCGACCACTTTTTTGACGCAGACATAAATTTAATCCAGGCCTTTGCTGAAGAAGCAAGAAACTGCAGGTACTAATTCTATCTGCTTTTTAAATAATCGTCAAAATACTGTGAAATTTTCTTGTAGAGGTGTAACTTGTTCTTTCCGCCAACGCTGTGTTCGTTGCAGGGATACACAAAATAATCCACCTGTTTTCCTCTTTTAATACATTCATCAATAAAGCGGAGGCTGTTCTGCCATACAACAGTGGGGTCAATGCCACCGTGGATTATCATCAGCTTGCCGGTGAGGTTGTCAACATAATTCAGCAGGGATGCATTCTTATATCCTTCAGGATTTTCTTCAGGTGTGTCCATATATCTTTCACCGTACATTATTTCGTAATACTGCCAGTCTATCACAGGCCCTCCTGCAACAGCAACTTTGAACACGCCGGGATTCTTAAGCATCATGGATATGGTCATAAAACCTCCGTAGCTCCAGCCATATACTCCTATTTTCGCAGTGTCAACAAAATTCAAACTCTTAAGGTAATTAACTCCGTCTATCTGGTCTTTTACTTCAAGAGTTCCGAGGTTCCTGAATATTGCCTGTTCAAACGTCAGCCCCCTGTTTGCAGAGCCCCTGTTATCAAGTGTGAAGATAACATATCCTTTCTGTGCCATATAATTCAGGAACAGGTCTCCCCCTCCCATCCATGATTCAGTGACAAGCTGCACATGAGTGCCACCATATACATAAACAATCACAGGATATTTTTTGTTCGGGTCAAAATCAATGGGCTTGATCATCCTGCAATACAGATCGGTATTGTCCCTGCTTTTGATTGTAAATTCAGAAGTTTCACCCATCTTATAGTCTTTCAACGGATTTTTATCCTGATAAACAGACCTGATGAATTTGCCTTCTGTTGAGAATATTTTATATTCTATACCTGTATTTAAATTGCTGTAATAATCTATCAGGTATTTCCCGTCACCGCTTATCACTGCATTATGTGTGCCTTTATCTGCGGATATTTTCTTTATTTCCAAGGTCTTGATATTTACAGAGTATATATTTTGTTCAAGAGGACTTTCTTTTGTAGATAAAAACAAAGCATGGCTTTCATCATTGTCAAATCCGAGGAATTTCGTTACGACCCATTCTCCTTTGGTAAGCTGCCTGATTAACTTACCGTCAGTATTATAAAGGTAAAGGTGGTCATATCCGTCCCTTTCGCTGAACCAGATAAACTGTGCAGGATTTGTTTTCATAAAATACAACCCGCGTTCCGGTTCAACATATTTTTCATTCTCTTCTTCAAAAAGAGTTTTGATAAAATCACCTGTAGCTGCATCATACTGGTTTAACTTCATGTGATTCTGTCCCCTGTTGAGAACTGCTATATAAATGTATTTTTCATCAGGGCTCCATGTGATGTTTGTGAGGTATTGCTCTGCAGGCTCGCCTGTTTTGAGAAATACCGATTCCCCTGTCTCAGGATTGAGAACTCCCACTGTAACATGATGGCTCTTCATTCCTGCCATGGGATATTTTATATTATTCAAACCGGCTATTCTTGTATTTATATCAACAAGAGGATAATCGGTAACCATTGTCTGGTCCATCCTGTAGAAGGCAAGCAAATTTCCTTTTGGAGACCAGAATGTTCCTTTTTCGATGCCGAATTCGTTCCTGTGCGCAGCCTGTCCGTACACAATATTCTTATTTGTATCACTATTAACAGGATACGTTAAAAACACAACGCCTTCATTAGGTTTAGAATTTTTATCAATACCATCTCTTAATACACCAATTTTTGATATATATAAGTTATTATCTTTTGTAAAAGCAATATAATTATTGTTGCCCTCTATATCAATGTTTTCAGCACTATTAATAATATAATTAATTAACTGTATTTCTTTTTCTTTAAAATAAAATCTAAAAAAACATGTATCACTTTGAAAAATAAAGCAATTACTATTTATCCATGTAATTGAAGGGAATCTGCTCAGTTTCAGTTTATCCTCATAATAATTCACATATCCCTTATTGATATCATCCAGTTTAACAATGGTATCTGCCTTATCCGATGCTACCGTGAATTTTATCAGGCAGTTATTTTTCACATAAGTAAAGGCATCTTCTTTTTCTATCCATTGCAGGCCGCTGAGTGTGGAAGGGCGCAATTTAGGATTTGTAAAATCTTCTATTTTAAAAACTTTTCCCTGAGCATTCACCGCCAGTACCGTAAACATCAGAATGCCATAAACAATAAATCTCCGCATATTCAAAATATTATTAGTGAACACCAATTTATACTGCATGCACAGCTTCAGAAACAGACGTAATTAAATTTTTGTCCTTTTCTATAGCATTTCCCACAACGATAATATCGGCACCTGCTTTGCACAATTTAGCTGCAACATCAGGAGTTTTAATGCCTCCACCGATAATGAGGGGAATAGAAACATTATTTTTCACAACGGAGACCATGGATTCGCTTATATGGTTCAACGCACCGCTGCCAGCGTCCATATATATAGTTTTAAATCCCAGCATTTCCCCTGCCATTGCAGTACACATTGCCACATCGCCTTTATCGTGAGGTATAGGCATAGAATTGCTCATGTATAAAGCCGTAGCAGGTTTGCCACCGTCAATAAGCATATAACCCGTGGGGATGATTTCCAAAGAAGATTACTTAAGATACGGTGCAACGATAACATGTTTTCCGATAAGCATTTCCGCATTTCTTCCTGATATCAGCGACAGGAACAATATAGCATCGGCTTTATCATTAATCTGCAGTGTGTTTCCGGGAAACAGCACCACCGGCACAGAACATGATTGCTTAATTGTGCTGATACAGTTATCAAAATTATCATTGGTCAGCAAACTCCCGCCGACAAAGATATAATCGGCAAAAGCCTTTTGCGCAATACCTGATATATTTTCCACATCTTTCGCATTGACTTTATCAGGGTCAATAAGTAATGCAAATTTTTTGTTTTTACTACAAAAACAAACCAAACACACCCAACACA
>CAZSJF010000050.1:7438-11774 GCA_964606705.1 uncultured Bacteroidales bacterium | reverse complement strand
ATTTTAAGTCTCAATAATAACAACCGCAGCAGCAAAATCTTTTATGTGGGAAAAGGAAACATTTATATTTTTCTTCTGCGGTTGTTATTATTGAGACTTAAAATCAAGAATTATTTTTTTCATTAATATCTGACATTATCTGTACAATTGGCACTATTGCATCAAGTACACCTCTTACATATTCTGTTTTAATAAATGTTCCTCCGTGTATAAAACAAACATGTGTATTGTATATACTTATGTTGGAATAAGTGTTCAATGCATTTATTATGGCTCTTTTCAATTCGCCGTTTCTGAGAAAATTTGCTGCTTTATCAGGATTGTCGGATTTTATCCATACCTCTTTATCAAAATCAGGATCATAAGTTTCAATATCCTGTTCACCTAAAATTTTAGAAATTTTTGCAGAAAATCCTTCTTTGCTTACAGCTAATTCAAAAGGAATGGGTTTGTTAGGGTAAGCTTTTATTATTGTTTCATTATATCCTCTATTATATTTACTAATGGAACTATAATGTCGTGTACGTGCAGAGCGTTGCTGTGTATATACAGAAACATAAATCCCTTTATACATACCTGCAATTCTTGTTCTGTAAATATTACCAAATACCTTTACTTTTTTTAATAAAGACCACACCTCCATTGGAGGAACACCTTCCATGTCATTTTGCTTTCTGGATTCCTGCTCTGCTGCTTCACCTACATAATAATTAAGCCCTAAAGCTTTTGCCGTTTCTGAAAAAAGATTTTCTTTCCACCTGTACATTATTCTTGAAATTATTATTATTGCTGCTGTTAATAAAGTTAAAACACATAACTGTGTGTCTCTCCACCAAGCCTGTTCTGGATCCAGCATTAATAAAATTTTATACATATATGTTTGCATAAATGTCTTTATATTTTATTTGCACTCCCACACTGCACCGTCGGGAGTATCTTTTATCTGAATATTCAATGAATTGAGTTTGTTCCTTATAGCATCGGAAGTCTGGAAATCTTTTTTATTCTTGGCTTCCTGGCGAAGAGTAAGTATAAGATCCATCAGGCCGTCTGTAAGTTTGTCATTAATTCCCGCCTGTTCCTCAACTTTCAATCCCAGAATATCAAAAATAAATTCGTTATATATTTTCTTCAGCAGTTCAAGGTCCTGTGAAGTAACAGATTCTTTACCACCAATAATTGAATCAATAATTTTCATACCGTCAAACAAAGAAGCTATAACTATGGGTGTGTTGAAATCATCATCCATTGCCTTGCAGCATTTGTCATGCAGCTGTTTAATATCAACTGTTGATTTAGCTGAAGATTTTATCTTATTTATTTTTTCAATACTGCCAAGCAGCCTGTTCATGCCTTTTTCAGCAGACTGCAGTGCCTCGTTGGAAAAGTCAAGAGTGCCCCTGTAATGCGCCTGCAGAATAAAGAAACGGATAGTCATAGGGCTGTATGCTTTTTCCAGAACTTTGTTGTTTCCGGAAAACAGTTCGTTAAGAGTGATAAAATTATTCAGCGACTTGCCCATCTTCTGCCCATTGATGGTGATCATATTGTTGTGAAGCCAGTATTTCACAGGTTCCTGGCCGTAAGCAGCAACACCCTGTGCTATTTCACATTCATGATGAGGAAAAAGAAGATCCATGCCGCCGCCGTGTATGTCAAAAGGCACGCCAAGGTATTTAGCTCCCATGGCAGAACATTCAAGATGCCAGCCGGGAAATCCTACACTCCACGGAGAAGGCCATTTCATGATATGTTCAGGTGAAGCTTTTTTCCATAAAGCAAAATCGACAGAGTTTCTTTTTTCACTTTGTCCGTCGAGTTCTCTTGTGTTGGTGATCAGGTCATCGAGCACCCTGCCTGAAAGCTTTCCGTAATTATGTGATTTGCTGTATTTGATAACATCAAAATATACCGAGCCGTCAACTACATAGGCAAAGCCTGCATCAATGATCTTACTGACCATCTCTATCTGCTCAATGATATGACCTGAGGCGTGAGGTTCAATACCGGGAGATTTTGTGTTAAGCTGTTCCATATTCCTATGATAGCTGTTAGTATATTGCTGAGCTATTTCCATAGGTTCAAGCTGTTCCACTTTTGCTTTTTTTGCAATCTTGTCTTCGCCTTCGTCAGCATCATTTTCAAGATGTCCGACATCAGTGATGTTTCTCACATATCTCACTTTATACCCGACATACTGCAAGTACCTGTAAATCACATCAAAGACAACAGCAGGCCGTGCATGTCCGAGATGTGCTTCCCCATAAACGGTAGGCCCGCAAACATACATACCTACAAAAGGTTCATTAAGAGGTTTAAATGCTTCCTTTTTACGTGTCAGTGTGTTGTAAACAATAAGTTTGGGTTTCATAGAGTGTTTATTATTCGGCTAATTTATTTAAAAAAATTGAATTTATTTTATATTATGGCGTTGTTTTCGGACTCACCCCTGTCCCCTCTCTGCGAGCAAAGAGGGGAACTAAATCTTCAAGGGCTTAGGGTTGAGTCAAAAATAACAGCCAATATTTTCGCTTTCACTTCTTCAACATTATCTACAGACTCATTTTTTATCCGTAACACTTTAATTCCTTTTTCTTTTAATATCATGTCTCGATTTTTGTCCTGCTTTTTTCGATAATCATGTATTTTCCCGTCCAGTTCAATTGCGAGTTTATGTTCGGAACAGTAAAAGTCGGGGATAAAAAAGAAATATTCATTTTTATTATTCTCATAAATTATCGGATGCTGACGTAAAAACTTTTTCCCGTTAAGTTTTCTGTTCCTTAACTCCTGCCACAGAATTTGCTCTGCCTCCGTTTGATTTCTCCTGAGTTTACGTGATAATTTTACAATTTCTTTGTATTCCATAAAGATAACATTCTTTTGTTTTCGGACTCTCCCCTAACCCCTCTCTGCTGGCAGAGAGGGGAACTAAATCTTCAAGTCCCTTGGATTTAGGGTTGAGTCCGAAACATAATATCATATTATCATCCCCGCACCGACCGTTTCATTGGTTCCTTCGTCAATAATTATAACACTTCCTGTTCTCCTGTTTAACTTATATTTATCAAAAAAGAAAGGTTGTGTTGTTTTAAGGCTTATTCTTGCGATTTCATTCAGGCCTACATCTTTATTGTCTTCTATCCTGTGAAGCGTGTTTATGTCAACTTTATACCTTATATCTTTAACAACGCAGCGTGCATCTCTGGAAGTGTGCTTTATTCCGTATTTGCCGTTTAACATGAGCTTTCTCTCATTCATCCAGCAAATCATTATATCAAATTCCTTACTGACTGCCGGAACATTGTTTTCACGGACAATCATATCTCCCCTGCTGATGTCGATATTGTCTTCCATAGTTATTGTAACAGACATCGGAGGGAATGCTTCTTTGACAGGGCCGTCAAATGTGTCTATTGATTTTATTTTAGTTACAAGCCCTGAAGGTAAAACCATTATTTTGTCTCCTGGTTTAAACACTCCGCCTGCCACCATACCTGCATATCCCCTGTAGTCATGAAATTCCTCAGTCTGCGGGCGTATAACATACTGAACAGGAAACCTGCAGTCAACAAGGTTTTCATCACTGCCTATATGAACGGTTTCCAGAAGATACATCAGCGCAGGGCCTTCATACCAGTCCATATTCTTTGATCTGTTCACAACATTATCACCATTCAATGCACTAATGGGGATAAACCGTATATCCTGTATTTCAAGCTTTGAAGCAAAATTTGAAAAGTCTTTTTTTATTTTTTCATAAATTTCTTCACTGTAATCAACCAGGTCCATTTTATTTACACATACAACCAGATGCGGTATTTTCAACAGTGAGGCAATGAAGGAATGCCTTTTAGTCTGTTCAATAACACCTTTGCGTGCATCAATAAGAACTATTGCAAGGTTTGCAGTAGTGGCACCGGTAACCATGTTTCTTGTGTACTGTATATGTCCGGGAGTATCGGCAATGATGAATTTCCTTTTAGGAGTTGCAAAATAGCGGTATGCAACATCAATGGTTATTCCCTGTTCTCTTTCTGCACGCAGTCCATCTGTAAGCAAAGCAAGATTAACATGCTCCTCGCCCCTTCTTTCACTTGCTTCCTTGATAGCATCATACTGGTCCTGGAATATTGATTTGCTGTCATACAAAAGCCTTCCTATAAGAGTGCTTTTGCCGTCATCAACACTTCCTGCAGTGGTGAACCGCAGCAATTCCATCTCCAGATACCCGTTATCATCAATAAAATTCATCTTATCTTCAACTTGTTATTTCTTTTCTGAATTCTCGAAATCTATCTTTTCCAGCACACACAACCCAAACAAACCCAACACA
>CAZSJF010000050.1:0-7428 GCA_964606705.1 uncultured Bacteroidales bacterium | reverse complement strand
TGTGTTGGGTGTGTTTGGTGGTTGGTGGTTGAGAATTTTTAATAAAATAATCAATCACCTTATCAATAAGTGCAAGAGCCTGTTCGCCTGTAAGGTTTTCTGCAAGCAATCTTCCGATACGCGGTTTATTGCCTCCGTTGCCTCCAACATACAGCCGCCATCCTTTTACCGTACCTACAAGTCCTATATCTCTCAGCTGGCTTTCAGCACACTGGTTAGGGCATCCGCTGACACCGAGCTTCATTTTGCCGGGTACCTGCAAGCCGTGATATTTCTTATCCATGGCCATTCCCACGCTCAGGCTGTCCTGCATACCGCGCTTGCAGAATGTGGTGCCGGGACATACTTTGACACTGCGTATGCACATTCCTATTGCAGCGCCTGCATCCATGCCAAGGTCTTTCCATACATTGTCAATGTCCTGTTCTTTAAGTCCTACTATGGCAATCCTTGCCGCACCTGTAATTTTAAGAGCTGCCGCATTATATTTTTCCGCAACATCTGCAATTTTTCTGAGCATTGCAGGTGTAACAACACCACACGGAATATGCGGCGCCACTGCATAAGTTTCTTTGTCGCGCTGAATGATAACGCCTTTGTCGCCGTCGTTTAACATAATTTTTGAGTATTAATTTTTAACAAATATAGAAAATATTGTTGTATTTTTGTTTAAAGCAATTCTTTTGCAAAACTGATAAGAGTGTATTTGAAACATTAGTCAAATATTAAATGATTTTAAAAGCGTTAAATATTATTAAAAAATTCTTTTTACTCACAATATATTGGGCAATCTCTTTCGTCACTTACATATCAAAAGGAAATTTAAAACTCATTGATCGTAAACTCAAAATTGGCGCATTTGTATTATATCTTTTATCTTCAAATCAAGCTAAAACTCAGAATTTCCCACCACATTATAGGGGAACTTGTTATTATAGCCTAAATCCAAACAAATCTTATTTAAAGATTTCAAAGAGACATCCCATAATTGATTTTGGTGTTTCAAACAATATAAACATTAATAACTGGGATATTTATAATAAAACAGGATACAGAATAGGGTATAATCAAGGGATAATAAATGCTGGAGTTGACATACAGCACTATGTTACAAATTCATTCAATAAATATGCCTTGGGTGGATATGCAAGAGCTATTTATACCTTTCATCACCACAAAATAAAACAAATAGGAGAAATAGATACGACAAAACATATTAGAACAAAAAGAGGATTTTTTAATTATGCAGTTTTTTCTGAAATAAATTATCATTACTATTCCGATACCATATCACGAAATCCTGTTATTTATAATGAACTGGGAGAAACCAGCTTAGGCACAGGAGTTATTATTTACCATAATAAAATTGGCATAGGATTGGAAATGTCTTTGTATTATAACCTTTACAATACAGAAGGCATACTGTTAAATGAAAAAAAAGGATTCTCGCCTGTTATAAGACTACATTATTATATAGGACGCTCTTGAAAATAAATCAGAAAAATCAAATTGAAACCTGCTATAAACCAAATAATATTCGAAATAACCCAAAACTGTAATCTCAACTGCAAGTATTGTTATAATATTTGGAAAAGGCCAAATAACAAAATATATCTTGAAAATTCATACGAAAAGGCAAGAGGAGTATTAAAAAAAATATTTAAGCAGGTTAAAATTAAAAATATAGTTTTTAGCGGAGGAGAACCTTTTTTAAGTGAGCGATTCTTAGAACTGGTTTTAATGACCAGGTTAAAAAATATTAATGTTTCTATCATATCAAACGGTACAATTGCCACAGAACAGAATTTTCAATATTTAATTGACCTTAAAATAGATGTTTTTGAGCTTCCATTTTTATCGTATAACCCTTTAATACATGACAGTATTACACAGGTCAAAGGTTCTTGGGAAAAATCTTTCAGTTCAATAAAAACTATTTTAAAACTCGGTGGTAATCTAATCGCAGTTATTGTGCTTACTGCTGAAAATGTTAATGAAATTGATAAAACAATTATGGCTTTAAAGAAGTTAGGTGTTAATCAAATTATGTTAAACAGGTATAATATTGGCGGAATGGGAATAAGAATAGGAAATGAAATAATACCAAATATTAAAGATTTGCACAAAACTTTTGAAACAGCAAACAATCTTGTGGCAAAGGAGAATTTATTAATAACTTCCAACGTTTGCACGCCTTATTGTATTTTAAATCCTGAGAAATATCCAAATATCCCTTTTTCAGAATGTTCTGATGATTTATTTGATAAACCAATAACAATAGAACTCAACGGTAATGTCAGAATGTGCAATCATTCGCCAAACATATTAGGTAATATTTCTGAAAATAATTTGTATGACATTATAACCAAAAATAATACAAAAACCAGAGTTAAAAATATTCCTGATTATTGCAGCAAATGTAATGTGTATTATAAATGTTTAGGAGGTTGCAATGGCGCTTCTGAGCAATTAGGAATTAATAATCCTTTGGATCCTATTATAGGATATTATTCTCTTTGTTCTGATAACTCACAATAGACTCCACCAATGCTTCTATTGTATGCACTTTGGATTCAGCTACAATGGCAATGCCGGTTTCTCTGGCAGTTTCAGAAGTAACAGGCCCTATTGATGCTCCTTTAATATTTTTCAGAAGTCCTGTTTTGCCATGAATTTTAAGAATTTCTGCAAGGTTGGATATTGTGGAGGAACTTGTAAATGTTACCATGTCAGCATCTCTGAAAACAGTTTCAATATATTCGGTAGTATATCCAGGTATTTCATTATTATAAACAGGGATATAAACCACATCAGCACCCATTTTTTTCAATTCATTGGCAATGTAATCCCTTGCAATATCCGAGGAAGGCAAAAGTATTTTTTCACCAGAGAAATTATTTTTTATTTTTCTTATCGCTTCAACTGTGCCTTCGGAAGTGTAGCTGTCAGGCACGAAATCGGGCTTCAACCCTACTTTAGCGAGTGCATCTCCTGTTATTTTTCCTATCACTGCAATTTTAATCCCTTTCAGAATGCGGGCATCATAATTTAATTCAAATAACCTGCTGAAAAATATTTCAACTCCGTTAACAGAAGTGAATATAAGCCATGAGAAAGAACTGATATCATGTATTGCTTTATCAAGCTGTGAAAAATCTTTTACAGGTTTAATATCTATAGTCGGAAATTCAACAATGTATGCACCATGCCTGCTTAGTTCTTTACTCAGGGATGATGCCTGTTTGCGGCTCCTTGTAACAACAATTTTTTTCCCGAACAACGGTTTTTTTTCAAACCAGTTTAATTTTTCTCTCAGTTTTACAACACTTCCAACAACAATGATTACAGGCGGTACCAGATTTTTTGCCTTTTCCGTGATATTCTCAAGTGTTCCTGTAATAACCTGCTGGCAGCTGTAAGTTCCCCAGCGTATCAGAGCAATAGGTGTATCAGCAGGCCTGCCATGTTCAACCAGTTTTGAAACTATAAGCGGAAGGTTTTCAACACCCATATATATTACAAGTGTTCCTGTTCCTTTTGCAAGCTGTTCCCAGTTTACAGCACTTTCATTTTTGGAAAAATCTTCATGTCCGGTAATAAAAGTCAGCGTTGACGTTTCACCTCTCTGCGTGAGCGGTATGCCAGCATATGTGGGAGCTCCTACGCCTGAAGTGATGCCGGGGACAACTTCAAAATCTATGTTGTTCTCAGCAAGCATGAGAGCTTCTTCACCACCCCTGCCAAAAATGAAAGGGTCGCCGCCCTTGAGGCGCACAACTGTCTTGCCCTGTTTCGCCTTGCTGACAAGCAATTTGTTTATCTTTTCCTGGTCTAAAGTATGGTTGCTTGCCTGTTTACCTACGAATATTTTCTCGCAATTTTCCGGGCAATATTTCAACAGTTCTTTGTTTGCAAGGTAATCATATATAACGACATCAGCTTCTTTGAGGCATTCTATTGCTTTAAGAGTTATAAGATTTTCGTCACCGGGACCGGCTCCAACGAGGTATACTTTGCTTTGATTCATTTAAAGTTAATCGTTATCCGTTAATCGCTATTCGTTATTTGTTATTACCATAATACTCATGTTTGGCTTTTAACAAATACTTTATATATCCATTTAACAAAGATAATGCTTTGTTAATTAATTTTTTTCCTTCATCATATTCTTCTTCGGCAATATAATTTTCTTCTGATGCAGTCATTAACTGATCTATAAGTTCTTGCAGAGAGCCTCTGCTGTGGCGGCAAAATTGCACATTTTCCTGATAATGATATCTTCCAAATCCTTCCGCAATATTATGAGTACATGAACAGGCAGCTCTTTTCATATCATCTGTCAGAGAATATTTTTCTTCCGGAGGAAATTTTTTAATTAACTTCATTACAAAAATTCTTACCTCTTTACAAGCTTTCCAACATTCAAGTTCTTCAAAACTATTTATAGTAGCCATTATCCAAATTTAAACTATTAACAAATAACTTTTAACAAATAACTAATTTCTCATCTCTTCCAGAATATTTCTCCCTCCGTAATTCAGCATTATGTTTGCCAGTCTGACAGCTATTGTCTCTGCTTCTGAAAAACTTCCGGCCAATCCTTTCTTTAAAACAGTCTCACCTTTCAGGTCGGAAATATATCCTGTAATTTTAAAGACATCCCTGACTACCGAAGTATAACAAGCAACAGGTATCTGGCAGCCTCCTTCAAGGGTTTTAAGAAATGAGCGTTCTGCTTTTGCCACAATCATAGTTTCTTTATGCGAAATTTTCTTGAGTGTTTCCATTATAAAACCGTCATCTTCTCTGCATTCAATGGCTATTATTCCCTGGCTTACCGCCGGAAGCATAATATCAGGCCTGATAAATTCAGTGATTTTATTTTCAAGTCCCAGTCTTATCACTCCTGCTCCTGCAATGACCAAGGCAGTACAATAGCCTTCTTCCATCTTCTTCAACCTTGTATCAACATTTCCCCTTATGTCTGTTATTTTAAAATTATGATTATAATTTAACAGCTGGGCTTTTCTACGCAGGCTTGAAGTCGCGATAATATCGTTTCCACTCAGTTCATTTAATTTTTTACCGTTCTTAGATATTAAAACATCTCTGACCTCATCCCTTTTCATGACACCTCCTAATACCAATCCGTCGGGAAGAGCAGTGGGGAGATCTTTTAAACTGTGAACTGCAATATCTATTTCATTTTTTAATAATGCCGTTTCGAGTTCTTTTGTAAAAAGCCCTTTATCTCCTATTTTATCAAGAGAAACATCAAGGATTTTATCTCCTTTAGTCTTTATTATTTTCAGCTCAACATCAAAGTCCAGAAAAAGTTTTTCGATAGATTTCTTAACCTGTTCAGCCTGGAAGATTGCCAGTTTGCTTCCTCTCGTTCCAATTTTAATAATGTCTTTCTTCAATTTTTATCAGTTTTAGTAAGTTCAAGTAAATTATTTATCATGTCTATATACTCCGGTTTTTTGCCATTCCCGGAAAGTTCTTTCAGATTTCTCACTATCAAACGCACATATTTATCTCTCAGATAATTACTTGAGTTTGCAATAATTTTGAATTCATTTTCAGTTACTTTATTTTTCACAAAGCTGAGCCTGTTGTCAACAACCTGATTAAATTTTTCTTTAAGCAGTTCTATGGTAGGAATAAGTTTTAATGTGCTTATCCATTCAAAATACTCTGAAGAAGCTTCGCCGATGAGTTTTTCAGCCTTTTCAATTTCTCCTTTTCTTTTTTCGAAGCTTCTGGACACAATTTCTTTCAGGTCATCAATAGTATAAAGTGTGACATTTTTTATTTTTCTCACATCATCATCAATATTCCTCGGCATGGACAAATCAAAAAAGCATAAAGGACTTTCGCCTCTTTTCTGCATGGCATCCTGCACATCCTCAGTCTTTATAATAGTTTGCTGTGATGAGGTGGAAGCAATGATTATGTCGAATTTATGCAGGCTGCCGTTCAACTTTTCAAATTCCATAAAGCGTGTATTATACTTCTTTGCAAGCTTTTCGGCATTCTCAAGCGTACGGTTGGCAACGCAAGTTTCCCTGATCTGTTTTCTGATAAGCCCTTCCAGAGCCAGCTCTGCGGTTTCTCCTGCACCTACAAGCAAAGCGGAAGAACTACCGAGGGTTTTAAATTTTTTCTCTGCCAGTTCAACGGCAGCATAGCTGACTGATGAAATGCCTTTTCCTATTGCTGTTTTAGTCCTTACTTTCTTGCCTGTTTCAAAAGACATGTGAAACAGCCTGTTAAGCACAGGGCCTGTAAAACTATTGTCAACACTTATTCTATAAGCATTTTTTACCTGCCCTAAAATCTGGTCTTCACCTATGACAAGCGAATCCATGCCTGAAGCAACACGGAACAGGTGTTTTACAGACTTCTCCCCGCCATATATATAAAAGTATTTACTTATTTCAGCATCTCTTACATTCTTAAATTCAAAGAGTTTGGAAATAATATAGCTGAATTTGCTTGCCTTGCAGTTTTTAGCCTGATTGAAATATATTTCGGTGCGGTTACAGGTAGATAATATAACAATGCCGGTAAAATCTTTCTGGCTTTTCAGAGACAGGATAAACTCAATAACTTCCTTTTCGTTCATCACTACCTGTTCCCTTATTTCAGCAGGTGCTGTTTTATGACTTATGCCTACTAACCCAATCATCTTTCAGACAATTTTTTAATAATGTTATCAACCCTTGATTTTAGTATTTCTTCCATCTTTTTTTCTTTAAATTTGGGATTATCCGAATACTTCTCAATTATCTGTGTTCTTATTTTCCCAATTTCTTTTATTTCATCTCCTAATCCATTATAAAAATATTTATCCAGATGTTCTTTGAGTTTCTTTGTAAAATATGGCGCTTTGCCCGAAGAGGAAACAGTTATCTGTAAATCGCCTTTCTGTATCACAGCAGGCATATAAAAATTACAATGCTCAGGGTCATCAGCACAATTAATCAGAATACTTTTTTTTACCGCTTCATCATAGATTTTTTTATTCGTTTCAGGTGAGTTTGTTGCGGCAATAATCATAAAAAAGCCTTTGGCATCACCTTTTCTATATGTTCTGCAGATATATTTTATTTTTTTTCTTAAAAATAACTGCTTCAGTTTCACAGTAACAACAGGCGAAATCAAGGTAACATCAGCACCTGCACACAACAAACTGTCAACTTTCCGTTCGGCAATACTTCCCCCGCCAATGACAAGGCATCTCGCATATTCAAGTTTAAGTGATACCGGAAAATTTTTCATACTCATAGTATTCTATACTTCGTCTGCCTGAGGCTGACAAAGTTCCCAAGATTCAGTATACAAAGATACAAGAAATTCACAAATTTTATGATATTTCACAATTTCTGTTTTAAAAATTGCATTTGTAAAACTTAATTTTTTATA
>CAZSJF010000049.1:0-11911 GCA_964606705.1 uncultured Bacteroidales bacterium | reverse complement strand
TTAAAGATTTGACATACAGGTACAGTACTGTCTTGACCATATTGAATTTAATATGGGGGATTATGAGGCACTCATATATGTTTCATATTTATCCATTTCCTGTCCGTCAAAATAGATCTTAAACCTCAAAGCTTCACTGATAGTGCCGAACACAGTTTCACGTGTCTGAGGGGTAACGCGGTATAAATTCCTTGAATAATTGCCAAGGAACATCATATCTACTTTTTTGGAAAGTTTATAATTAATGCAGGTCTGCATATCCGTATATGACGGTCTGTAATCCCCTTTCGTGTCAAGGCTGTTAAGAACATATTTATTGGTTTTATGCCTTATGCCGAGGATATATGACAACCTGCCGTCAACAGAAGCATCTTCAACATGTGCAGAAGCGCCGAGAAGGCTTACAGAAGCAGAGCCTGCAAATTCCACAGGCTTCTTATACTGGATGTCAAGCACTGAAGACATCTTATCACCGTATTTAGCATCAAACCCGCCGGAAGAAAACAATACTGATGAGACAAGGTCGGAATTCAGGAAACTCAATCCCTCCTGCTGTGCGGAATGGACAAGGAAAGGACGGTATATCTCAACATCATTCACATAAACAAGGTTTTCGTCATAATTGCCGCCTCTAACGGAATACTGGGAGCTAAGTTCATTATTTGAATAAACGCCAGGCATCGTTTTAATGATTGCTTCTATGCCACCGGAAACGCTGGGGATAATCGTAGCTGTCTTGGGATTTATGCGTATAAGGTTGCTCTCCCTGTAATATGAATCTATTATTTCTATCGGGGGCAATTCTTTCGATTGCATTGACACCGTCTTATTAATTAATCTTTTTTCATTAGCCGAAAGAGTAATTCTGAACTTTTCGGTTTTATAACCTATACGGGAGATAACAACAACTATTTCCTTTCCGGCCGGGACATTAAACTTGTAGCTTCCATCAATGCCTGTGGCAACACCTCCGGACATTCCTTCAACGGAAATGTTAGTATATTCAACAGGTTTGCCGATACTGTCAGTGATCTTACCATATATAAGAGCAATATTCTGTGCAGATATATTAACACTAACGAACAAAACAATACTCAATATGTTAAATCTCAGGTTTTTCAAAACCGGTAAAATTAATTTTTATTACTCTTTATTTTTTCTTTTAAAATCCCCGTTTCTCCATGCCTCTATGAATTTAGCCCATGCAACGGGGTTAAGCAGGTTGTTAGGGGGCAGCTGTCCTGCATAATACAGGCGGCTTGACCTGTTGTCAATAAAATTCTTATAATTCATGCTTCCGTCCATAGGATAATTCTGCATGCGTTCCTTCATTTCTGCCAGTGCAAGATTCTTTTTCGCCCTTTCATAATCATCGTCAGGGATCTTCAGATTGACAAATGCCGACCTGAACTGCTCTGCAGTAGGCCATGGATATATCACTGTTTCCATAAGCATCATAGTGTCCGACGTCAGCACCTGTATCAATGAATATCTCTTTTCCGTGAGGCTGTCAGGTATTACAAAAACTGCTTTTTTAAATCCCACTGCCGAAAAAACAACTGTGTCATTTTCTTCGGCAACAAAGGAAAAAAATCCGGAATAATCACTTATTACGCCCTTTTTGGTATTTTTTATCCTGATATTTGTAAAAGGAACCGGCTGAATGCTGTCTGATGTAACAACAACCCCCGAAAACTGTATTGGATCCGGCTCAATACTCTGGGAGCATACTTCCTCAACAATTAAAAAAAATAAAAAAGGTAATATTTCTGCAAACAGCCTCATAAGCAAATATATTATATTAACGTATATTACTCAAATTTATTTTTGCAGCTGTTTTTTTTATATCAATAATAAATTCGCATATTCCAATACATATACTTCATCTGAACAGACTTGAATATTTCAAAGTACACTTCAACGTTTCGTAAAGCTCAGCGGCCCAAAGCTCAGTGTCCTCTGATCAGTATATCAAAAAAAATGCTGTTGCCCTGATATGCAACAGCATTAATTTATAAAAAATATAAATCATTATCTCTTAAAGAATACCCTTTTCCCTGGCTTCCTTCATAAAAGCACTTATGCCTTTTTTATCAATGGTTTTCATAGCAGTAACAGACACTTTCAATGTTATCCATTTATTTTCCTCAGGGATAAAAAACCTTTTTGTCTGAAGGTTCGGATAAAATTTTCTTTTGGTTTTACTGTTGGAATGAGAAATACTATTGCCAACAATTGCCTTTTTTCCTGTTAATTCACAAACTCTAGACATTTTTATTCCTTATTTTTATTGTTTTTTTTAAAACAACTGCAAATTACGGAAAAATTATTTGATTTATCAAGAGTTTAAGGTAAAATAATATTTCCCCATGATTCATTATTTACTTTTATCCGGGAACGGAGGTATCGGAGGCAACTCCTGCTTGTTATTCTTCATTTCCTCAAGGATAAGTTCAATAGCTTTGTTCAGCTGCTGGTCTTCACCTGCATACTCTTTAGCAGGGTCGTTATCAATAACTATATCCGGGTCAACACCATGCCCCTCAATGACAAACCCTTTTCCTTCCGTATCATAATGGGCAAATTCAGGTTTATTCAATGTCCCTCCATCAATAACAGGAAGGGAACCTGATATTCCGACAACACCGCCCCATGTACGCATTCCTATCAATTTTCCGATATTTAATTTCTTAAATTTATAAGGAAACAAGTCTCCGTCAGATGCAGAATAACAATCAACAAGGCATACTTTGGGACCTATGATCATTTCGGGGCTTGGAGTCTGAGATATATTCCTTGCCACTTTCATTACAACAAGTTCTCTCACAAGCCTTTCAATAATTAAAGGAGAGACATTGCCACCGCCATTACCCCTGTCATCAATAATAACAGCTTTCTTGTCAAGCTGAGGATAAAAATGTTTCATAAATTCATTAAGCCCTTCATTCAGCATATCAGGGATATGGATATAGCCTACCTGCCCGTTAGTTGCCTCGCTGACCTTCCTTATGTTATTTTCCACCCAGTTGTAGTAATACAACTGTGACTCGTTATCAACAGGTATTACAATAACTTTCCTGCTGTTTTCATATTCAGGCTTGTTATTTATTGTCAGTTCAACCTGTTTGCCTGCAGTATTTGTCAAAGCCTCATAAATATCATTCATTTTATCAGCAGGCTCCCCATTAACTTCAATGATATAGTCACCTTCTTTGATATCAAGGCCTGTTTCTGTCAATGGTGAGCGCAATTTTTCGTTCCAGTTCTGTCCTTTTAATATTTTATCAATTCTATAAAATCCTGAAACTTCCCTGCTTAATTCTGCTCCAAGAAGGCCCATATTTATTCTTTCAATCTGCGGTCTGTCACCGCCATTGACGTAAGCATGTCCGCAATTAAGCTCACCAATCATCTCTCCTATAATATAGGTCAGGTCATTTCTATGATTAACATATTTAACCAGCGGTTCATACTTATCATGAATAGCTTTCCAGTTAACACCGTGCATATTTGGATCATAGAAGAAATCGCGCATCTGCCTCCAGCACTGTTCATAAACTTCTTTCCATTCTTCCTTCATATTTACCCATATCTTCATATCAGACAAATTGATATATTTATCAATTTTAATTTTTGACTTAGGCAGGTCTATGATTGCATACCTGTCATTTTCATTAACAAGCATTTTTTTATTGTCAGAAGACATTTCATAGTTATTATATTCTCCCAGCACTTCTTCCTTCTTCTCCTTGATATTAAAACAAACAAGGCTGGATTTTTTATCATAATATGATTTCTTCATATAGTAAACATTATCATCAATCATTGTAATGTTCCAGTATGATGAAGCTTCAACAGGCAACTCTATGATACGATCAATAATATTGTCAATTTTTATTTTAATTCCATTTGATTCTGCCGGCTTTTCCTTTGATTTGTTATCTTTAACATCTTCTTTTTTAACAGATAAATCAACTTCATCATTAACAGGTTTAAAAGGAGATGATGTTTCTTCTGACAACGGTATCATATATATTTTATTCATATCAACATAAGCGCAATTAAATTCTGTCCAGCTGTAAACAGGATCAAATTCCCTGCTTGACACAAATAAAAGATACTTCCCATCCCTGCTGAACACTGGATTGCCTGACCCGTACCACATATCAGTTACAGGATACATATTTTTAGAAGCAAGTTCATATATATAAATTTTATCATATTTTTCTTTTTCAGGCCTTATATAAGTGATCCATTTACTGTCGGGCGACCAGTTATAATCCCTGATGACACCATCTTTAACCTGATCAACAGTAATGACTTCTTTAGTGTCAACAATAACATATTGCAGTCTTAGCTTCCTGTCCGACCATAGTATTTTTTTGCTGTCAGGAGACCATTTGATGGTGAATTTATAAGTATCTGCATTTTCTGTTACCTTTACAGGAGGCTTTGTTCCGTCCTGCTCCATAATATAAATCTCGTCCTCGCCTGACATATCTGAGATAAATGCAATGTATTTTCCGTCAGGCGACCAGATGACATTTCTGTCAAAAGAACCGCATGTCTTTGTAAGATTCCTTGTTATACCCGTGCTGGCAGGAACAGTAAATACATCTCCCCTGCCGCTTATACATACCCTTTTGGCATCAGGGGAAAGAGATATGGAATTAATGTTTTTGCTTGCATCCTTGAGCTCATTCCTGCCCGAGTTAAAATCATCTGAGATTACAATGCTTACCTTTTCAGTTTTCTGAGTATTCAGGTCAAAAACATAAATATATCCACCGTTCTCAAATACTATACAGTTATCGCCTAGGCTGGGGAATTTGATATCATACTCCGTAAAATCCGTCAGTTTCTTTGTTTCCTTTGTGTCAATGTTGTATGAAAAAAGATTCATTGTCCTGTCCCTGTCGGAAATAAAATATATGGTATTGCCCTTCCACATCGGCATAATATCCTGGGCAGGGTTATTTGTAATATTTTCAATTTTCTTTGTTAAAAAGTCATAAATCCATATATCATCAGCCATTCCGCCTTTGTAATATTTCCATGTTCTGAATTCCCTAAACACCCTGTTATAAGCCAGTTTGTTCTTATCAGGAGAATAGCTGCAGAAACCTCCGCAAGGCAGCGGCAGTTCTTTTGAAAGTCCGCCATTTACAGATACTTCAAAAAGCTGGCCTTTAAAATCATTAAAAGATTTTTTTCGCGAACGGTATATGATGTTCCCGTCATCTTTCCAGCACATGACAATATTATTAGGCCCCATCCTGTCAGAAACATCGTCACGCGAAAGTGTTGTGGTATAGGTAAGCCTTTTCGGCACACCTCCTTCCGAAGGTATGAGATAAACCTCCGTGTTGCCGTCATACTGTGCAGTAAAAGCTATATTCTTCCCGTCAGGTGAAAATCTCGCAAACATCTCATAACCTATGTCACTGGTAAGCTTCCTTGCCATACCACCGGTTTTATTAACTGTATATAAATCACCCGCATAAGAGAACACGATACTATTTCCGCAAACAGCAGGGAACCTAAGCAATCTTGCTTCTTCGGCACTGTGACTCTTCATACCGGCTGCAACAAGTATAGCAGCAAACAACAATAATTTCTTCATATATCAAAAAATTTTTATACGGATTCTACTCATTAAAAAGCTGTTCCTTGTTTACCTTCTTCACTTTATCTCCGTCTTTCAGAGTTTTTGACACAGCATTATAAGGGCCTGTAACGACTTCCTGTTTATCTTTCAATCCCTGCATGATCTCTATATACATGTTATCCTGTATACCACTTTTCACCTCCTGCCTTTTCACCTTTCCATTCTCATAGAGGAATACATATTCTTTTATCTTTTTATTCTTTTTTGCCTGGTCATCTTCTTTTTTATCCTTCTTTACAACTACCACCTCATCATCAAAAGAGTCTTCTTCTTTTTTCTTATTCAAACTGCTGTCTTTTACTGTTGTTACAGCCTGTAGAGGAACACTCAGAACATTATACACCGTTTCCGTACAAATATCAACAGAGGCAGACATTCCCGGCCTGAATGGATATTGATTAGGATTTGTTTTGCTTAGCAGATCCTGATATGATTCTTTCAGTATCCTTATTTTCACAACAAAATTTGTAACCTGATCAAGGCTGGTGCCGCTGGTACTTGCAGAACTGGCGATTTCAGTAACAATACCTTTAAACTCCCTGTCAAGGTATGAATCAATCTCTATCAAAGCAGTATCACCGATATTAACACGGATGATATCATTTTCGCTGACATCTACTTTTACCTCCATCTCATTCAGGTCAGCAATAGTCATAATTTCAGTCCCTGCTGAAAACTGTGATGTTCCTGAAACACGTTCTCCTTTTTCCGAGCTTAACTTTGACACAGTACCGTCAATAGGAGCAAAAACCGATGTTTTGTTAAGATTATCCTTTGCTTCCTTAAGTGAAGCCTCACCGCTTTTGATATTATATTCGGAAGAGACAACATTTTGTTCTGTGGCATCAACTTCAGCCTGTGCAACAATGAATTTCGACTTGGCATCTTCATACTCTGCTTCCGATATCACACCCTGTTTCCATAATTTTTCTGTCCTGTCAAAAACCATCTTGGTATTGGAAAATTGTGCTTTAACTTGAGACAAGCGGGCTCTGGAGTTAGAAAGATTGGCCTTTTCTATGTTCAGAGAAGCTTCCATCCTGTCGAGAGCAGCTATATAAATGTCAGGATTTATCTTTGCCAGCAAGTCGCCTTTTTTCACTTTATCGCCTTCTTTGACATAAAGGTCTATTATTTCGCCGGAAACATCAGGAGAAATTTTAACTTCTGTTTCAGGCTCTATTTTACCATTAGCTGAAACCATCTCCCCTATTGTCCGCCTTTTAACAAGTTCTGTACAAACCTTTATTTCTTCTTTTCCGCCTATGCAGCCTTTGCGTTTAGCAACAGCAAGTATGATAACCAAAAGCACAAGAGCTATTGTCGCATACCGTACTTTTTTATTTTTCCACATCTCGTCTATTTTTTCTATTTATCAAGTAATTTAAATTATAAACTTTTAAAAAGTGCAGGGGAAATAGGGGTATAGAGGTATAGGGTATAAGGAAATACACATCTGTTTTTTTCAATTATAAGATTCATAAGATTTGAAATTTAAAGATTTTTCTAATTCTGTGATATTCTATAGTCATACTCTCCCCCCTTATACCTTTATACCTTTATACCTTTATACCTTTATACCTCTATTCCTTTATACCTTGTTTTATTATCTCTATAATTTTTTCTGCATAACATCATTTATTAAAACTAAGCGTATTGCCCTGATAAAAGTCAAGTATTTTTATTCTGAAAACATATTCATATTTAGCCTGAAGCAGGTCAGATTCAGCTTTTGCCAGTTTGTTTTTTGCTTCGTTATATTCCACTGAAGTAAGCATTCCGAGGTCAAATTTCTGCTGAGCATACCTGAAAGACTCTTTAAGTGCATCAACACTTTTAACTGCGGCATTATATTTTTTAAGTGCGGCCTGTGCATCCGAGTATGCCTGCTGTATGTCTTTCCTCAGCTGATTTTTTGCCAACTGAAGATTATATTCCGCATTCTGTGCAGCAAGTTTTGACTGGCTTATATTTGTGGTAATTCGAAGATTATTAAACAGTGGAATGCTTATACCTATTCCTATTGATTTGTTCAGATTATCATTAATCTGGTCGTTGTAAGGAATTAAACTATAATCATATGTCGGTATACTTGTCAGGACATAAACCGGAGAAGCCTCTGCAGTATAACCTATCGTATCTTCATAAAACTGTATATCTTTCACCTCTCTTCTCGCATCAGAATATCCTGTACCAAAAGAGCCTCCTAATGATATTACCGGGCTTCTGCCGCCTTTTGCTATTGCAACGCTTTTAACAGAACTCTCAAGTTTTATCTCGGCACTTTTTATTTCAGGCCTTGCTGCAAGGGCTGAATTATAAACCTTTTCAACATCTACTGAAGACAATGCGCTGTCGATGACTTCTATCAGAGGTTTTTCGATATCAAAACCTTCTTTACCAGGCAATTCAAGCATCTGGGTCAATGTAAGATAATTCATATCAACACTATTCTGTGCCTGAACAACATTCATTTCCTCAGTAGCCATTTGTGCTTCAATATCCAGCAGACTGCCATTTGCAACTGAACCGGCATCAACAAGCTTTTTTGTCCTTTCTACCTGTTGCTCCGTAATATCCAGCTGTTGTTTTGCAATTTCAAGCAATTCCTTGCTGTATAAGACCTGCAGGTATGCCGTTGCAACATTCAGTGAAATATCGTTCTTCATCTTTTCAACTTCATATTCGCTTGACATTAGATCCAGCTTGCTTTTCTTGATATTGTTCAGTAGTTGAAACCCATTGAAAAGAGTGATACTGCTGCTGAGATAAAAATTATCCGAGCGCACCCTGTCTGTTGCAAATTCATTCGTAAACCTGTCAACAGTACGGCCATAATTGTAGTAACTTGAGGCGGAACCATTAATATCAGGCAGCAAACCGGCCTTAGACTGCAAAAGATTATCCTTAGCCGCTTCCACATTCAGAGACTGCTGTTTTATCTGTATGTTATTAGCATAAGCATAATTGATACAATCCTCCAGTGTCCACAATTTCTGAGAACTTGCAGACATTGATATCAAAATTACTGTGATAAAAAAATATATCCTGAGAATCTTCATTTTTTCAGTGCTGTTAAATTATTCATCAGTAAAGGTAAAAACATTTTTTATTAATATAAAAATTTTTGCCGTTTATTCGATGAAACGGCAGTTTCTCTATACATAACATAAAGCATTTTTATATTTTGCGGATTAGTAATTCCGTATCAACAGCTTACCATAAACCATGAATAGCTTCTTTACAATACTTGCAGGAATTATTCTGAATATTAATGCTAATTATTTTATATCCTTTTCTTTCAACTACTATTTTTTTGCATTTAGGACAATATGTGTTTTCACCTGATATTTCAGGCACATTACCGACATATACATATTTCATGCCGGCATTTACGGCTATGTCTCTTGCTTTTTCCAAAGCTGAAACAGGTGTAGGCGGCAACTGGTTAAGTTTATAAGTTGGAAAAAAACGGCTGAAATGCAGGGGATAGTTATTCAATTCATTTTTACAGAGCCAGTCACACATTTTTTTTATCATATCCATGTTATCTGTCCACTGCGGCACAATAAGGTTGGTTATCTCAAGCCACACTTTTTCTTCCTTCAGTATTTTGAGGGTTCTTAACACAGGTTCCAGAGAACCGGCATTCAGTTTCATATAAATATTATTATCGAAACTTTTCAGATCAATATTGGCGGCGTCAAGATATTTGCACAATTCCCTGAGCGGCTTTTCATTGATATAACCGGATGACTTAAGTATATTTTTTATCCCTTTCCCTCTGGCTGTTTTAGCTGTATCAAATGTATATTCGTAAAACACTGTCGGTTCGGAATATGTATAAGCAATGGATTTACATTTGCCAGCTATAGCTTTTTCAACAACTTTATCTGGCATCAGGTCATAATTTGTCGTATCAAAAGGGCTGCTTTGCGAGATGTTCCAGTTCTGACAATTCAGGCATGCCAGATTACACCCCGCTGTTGCAAGTGAATAAGCAGTGGTGCCGGGATAAAAATGGAACAAAGGTTTTTTCTCAACAGGGTCAATATTGACACTGCACGGATTTCCATAAGCAATGGAGTAAAGTTTATTATTATGGTTTATCCTTGTCCTGCATAAACTTTTTGAATCAGGCTTTATCAGGCACTGATTCGGACACAACTGGCATTTCACCCCATTAGGCATACTTATGTAATAAGGGCTTTCCTTGCTCCATTTCCATAGATCAGAAGAAAAATCCCTGCCCAAGCCAGCCGAATTATCATTATTATCTTTAAAATAACCTGCCAGAGATTTCACATAACTGCTGCCTAAGGCTACCCCGCCTATTCCCAGGATGCCGTATTTTATAAATTCTCTTTTACTTATTTTTTTTCTGCTTCCGGATTCAGGCATGATTTACTTATGTTTTTGACTTCCTCTTGTAAAGACAGTTTTTTTCATCACATATATCACACTGATAAACATTTCTGTTTACTTTTTTTCCTACACCGATGATTCCGCTCACTGATTTTATAGGAATCATAAGGCATGTATCTGTTAACATTACATTGCAGAAATTGCCGGGAAAAAATGAAAATATTTTTTTCTGTTCGGCAACATTCCACTGGCAGTATCCGGGACTGAACCTGTTGGTAATTTTTAATTCCGACGTATTACACTCCTGTTCAAGATAATCATGTATTTTACCCATGGCTTTTTCCACCATGAAGCTTCCCATCATATCAGCAAGATATCCGTTGACTATGTCGCCTTTTTGTATAATCTCTCTGGACAGGTCTGTTATGCCTTTCCCTGCAGTACAGAGGAAAACAGCGATGCTTTCTGAATTTTTTATCTGGCCGAAGATTCTTTTTGAGACATTCAGTGCCTGTCCGTTAAGTATTACGGAATGGGACTGAGAATCCATTTTTACGTCATGAACTATAACATAACCTCCTTCAATAGAACTGTAATCTGAAATCTCTTTTAATATATCATCTGCACCTGAAATTAAAATATCAGGTATATCAGTATAACCGCTGAATTCAAAGAATTCATCAACCCGGATATCTAATTCTTTAATTGAAAAACCGGCGTGGTATATTTGATTTTCAGTCAAGGTGAATTTTTTAGGTTTGAAACTTTTTTACAATATCCGCGATTTTTTTTATGTGTGCAGGGCTTGTACCACAGCACCCCCCTATAATATTTGCTCCGACTCTTATCATCTCCTCTATATGCATAGCCATCTCCTCAGGGGTTCCCGGGAAAGTCGTTTTTCCGTCAACATATACTGGCAGACCTGCATTAGGATGAACAATCAAAGGTATTTCGCTGTTAATATTACGGAATTCTTTTACAAGTTTTATCATTTCCTCAATACCTTTTCCGCAGTTGGCACCAACAATATCAGCGCCGGCTGTACTGAATGCACCTAACATTTCTTCAGGGGATACACCCATCATTGTACGGAATTCATTGTTGAGGGTATATTCAAAAGTCATTGTTGCAATGGCTTCCAGAGATGTGTTCTCTTTAACGGCACGGATGGCAGCAACTGCTTCAGCAGTATCTGACATGGTTTCTATAAGTATTGCATCAGCACCTCCTTCGGCTAATGCGGTCACCTGTTCTTTATAAGCGTTATATAAATCCGCCTCGGTTACATCCCCCATCATCAGTATTTTTCCTGTAGGGCCTACAGATGCAATGACATATTTATTTTTTCCGGCAGCTTTTTTTGAAATGGAAGCAGCAGCAATGTTTATTTCCTTCACCTTATCGCCACATCCAAAGAGTTCAAGCTTATATCTGTTTGCTCCGAAACTGTTTGTTTTTATCAGGTCTGCTCCTGCATTTGCATAGCTCTCGGCAATTTCATACACATGATTTTCATGGGTGATATTCCATAGTTCAGGGCATTCACCCACTCCAAGACCCTTTTGCTGAAGCAAAGTACCCCATGCACCATCAGAAACTAAAAGCCTTTTTTTATTTAAAATATCTATTATCTTACCCATTGAGATATATATTTTTCAACATTTATACGTAGATAAACCTATGTTTATCACTTCCTTTACCACATAGACACAATAGAAAACATAGTAATTTCACATAGGAATTAATCTATGTGTTTTTCCTCTGTGACCTATGTGTCTATTGTGGTGCAATTTTTATTCTATTTTATAGAGTTTTAATTCTATTTTTACGCCATTATAAAAGCTATACAACACAAACCCAAACACACCCAACACA
>CAZSJF010000048.1:0-11993 GCA_964606705.1 uncultured Bacteroidales bacterium | reverse complement strand
GAACAGCGTTTTATCTGTAGCACTTGTACTATGCCCTCCTCCTGAAGCAAAGAAGTCTTCATATTCATCCTGCTGATTTTCATAATCATGGTCGTGAGTAAGCATTATTGAATATGGCTTCTTTAAAAATTTATATCCTTCTTCGCCAACCTTTATTATTCCGTAATTTTCAATATCCTTGACAAGTATCTGTTTTATCAGGGCCTGGCGGATAACTGCATTCCAGAATTTCTCATCTTCGTTGCTGCCTTTCCCGAAAACGTCCAGATGATTATGTTTAAAAGACTTTATAATTGCAGTATTCTTGCCAATCAGAACATTTACAATATGTTTCGGTTTAAACTGCTGCTTGATGGCTAACACTGTCTCTACCATAGTAACTATATAATCTTTCCCTTCGAATTTTGTCTTAGGATGCAGGCAGTTGTCGCAGTTACCGCAATTATCTTCCTTATATTTTTCTCCGAAATAATGCAGTAACTGTATCCTTCTGCATACGGAAGATTCGGCATAAGCAACGGTTTCAAGAAGCAGTTGCTGTGCTATTTCCTGTTCAGCCACAGGTTTTCCCTTCATGAATTTTTCAAGCTTCTGAATATCATCGAAACTGTAAAAGGCTATACATCTGCCTTCTCCGTCATCACGCCCGCCCCTTCCTGTTTCCTGGTAGTATCCTTCAAGGCTTTTAGGCATATCATAATGTATGACAAATCTTACATCAGGCTTGTCAATGCCCATTCCAAAGGCAATAGTGGCAACGATGACATTTATTTCTTCCATCAGGAACATATCCTGATTTTTGATACGGGTGGCCGTATCAAGGCCTGCATGGTATGGCACTGCCTTGATTCCGTTAAGCTGAAGAGCTTCTGCAAATTCCTCAACCTTTTTTCTGCTCAGACAATATACAATACCTGATTTGCCATGCTGACTTTTGACATATTTGATGATCTCTCTGTTAATATCTTTGGTTTTCGATCTTACTTCATAGTACAGGTTGGGTCTGTTGAATGAGAAAATGAAGTAATTGGCATTCATCATTTCTAAATTCTTCTGTATATCCTGCCTTACCTTAGGTGTGGCTGTAGCTGTGAGTGCAATAATAGGCACTTTTTTGCCTACTGCTTCAATGATAGGCCTCAGCCTTCTGTATTCAGGCCTAAAATCATGTCCCCATTCAGAAATACAATGAGCCTCATCTATTGCATAGAATGATATATTTATATCCTTAAAGAATTCAATATTCTCATATTTAGTCAGGGATTCAGGAGCAACATATAAAAGTTTTGTCTTTTCTTCTATAAGATCTTTTTTGACCTGTTTTATCTCATTCTTTGAAAGAGAAGAATTTAAAAAATGTGCTATCCCTCTTTCCGTTCCGAAATTCCGTATAGTATCCACCTGATTTTTCATCAAAGCGATAAGAGGTGAGATTATTATAGCAGTACCCTTGCTAAGAAGGGCCGGCAACTGATAACACATAGATTTTCCGCCGCCGGTAGGCATAATAACAAATGTGTCCTTACCGGATAAAACACTTTTAATTATCTCTTTCTGATTATTTTTAAAAGTATCGAAACCAAAGAATTTTTTTAACGCATCCTTAAGAGCCTTGTCATCAATAACAACCTTTTTTGAACTCTTTAATGGTTCTATCCTTGGACTTTCTTTAGGATATTTCTTTAGTTCATCTTTAGAAGCCTTTTTTACCGCAGCTTTCGTTGTAACCTTTGCTGCAATTTTATTTTTTTTATCTTCAGTTTTTATTACTGCCTTAACTTTAGGCTTTGGTTTAATCTTTACCTTTGTTTTAACTTTAGGTTTAACCTTTAATTTCGGTTTTGGTTTTGACTTTGGCTTAGGTTTAACCTTTGATTTTGCCTTTACTTTCGTTTTTACTTTTACCTTTATTTTCTTCTTCACAATAGATTAATATTTTACATTTTACACTAATTTTCTAAAACCCAACAAATTACCAATTAAATTTTGAGGAATAACTGTTTCGTTTCTCAAATGTAATAATAAAGATAAAAACAAAACCAATTTTTTTTGATTTTTTTATTAATAATTCCTTAGAAACTATATAATATGCTGATTGTCAATATAAAAACACCAATAACACCAGAATGTTTCAGAACATATATCAGTTTTTCCTATAAACTTTGATTGTATCATATAACCGTATATCTTTTGACGAACTGCCAAGCATTATATTAAAATATCCCGGCTCTACCACCCACTTCATGTTTATATCAAGCATCTCCAGTAAGTCAGGTGTTATCCTGAAAGTACCCTTTTTGCTCTCCCCGGGATTCAACTTTATCCGCTGAAAACCTTTTAATTCTTTTACAGGCCTTGTTACTGATGAGATTTCATCTCTTATATACATCTGCACCACTTCTTCTCCTGCATATTTCCCTGTATTACTTATTGTAAATGACAATTCTGCCGTACCATCCAGGCTTATGCTATCCTTATCTATATGAATATCTTTATATGCAAACGTTGTATAACTTAATCCATGGCCAAAATAATATAACGGGCTGGTTTCCTCATCCACGTATGTATGGCGGGAGGATGGTTTGTAATTGTAATAAATGGGAATCTGTCCAACACTCCTGGGAACTGTGACAGGCATTTTCCCTGAAGGATTATTATCTCCGAAAATAGTACGTGCAATAGCTATGCCGCCCTGGTCCCCGGGGAACCATGCTTCCATTATTGCAGGTACATTTTCTGCCGCCCAGTTTATACTCAGCGGCCTGCCGTTCAGTAATACCATAGCAACAGGTTTTCCTGTTGCCATAACTGCTTTGAGCAGTTCTTCCTGTTGTTGCGGTAAATCCAGTGAAGCCCTGTCTTTGCCTTCACACACAATACTTTTTGGTTCTCCCAATACAATAACTACAGCATCTGATTGTCTTGCCAGCTCAACCGCTTTTTGTAATTCCGTATTCTCTTTAACACTCATCAGTTCCCATGTGAGCTTAAATTCTGCATATTGTGTTAAGTCAGCAAAATCAATACGGATAGGGTATCTCTTTCCTGCTTCCAAAAATATTTTCTGGCTTTTACTTATGTTTAATCCGCATTCAGTCCAGTTATCGATAATTATTTTATCATTCAGGTACAATTTCCCTTTGTCATCTGTCAGGATTGTGAATTTATATTCACCTGTAACAGGGGCAATTAATTCGCCCAACCACTTTACAGAGAAGCTGTCTTTTTGCATGCCCTGCATCGGTGTTCTGCTCCAGAACACGTTAAAATTGGAGTCAACTTCTGTAACAAAAGGTTCTCCCTTTAAATCAGGATTAGAATAGTAATATCCTGTAAGGCCTTTTATTTCTTTATTTTCAAACTTTGTAACAAGATATCTTGCTGACAGAACATCATATGACATTTCAGGAAAACACCCTGAAGCATACTGGATATCTATTTTGTTTCCATACTCCTTTTTAAGCCCTTCCAGCACTGTTACTGTTTTTAAATTCCTCGGTACATAATTATCTATTATTGACACATCAGCCAAAGGGCCTATGACCGCCAGCTTTTTTATTTTTGTTATATCATAGGGAAGGGTATTGTTTTGATTTTTCAAAAGGCAAAGAGACTCCAGAGATGTCTTCAAAGAAATATTTTCATTTTCAGGAGTTTTAACTCTCTTTGATATCAGTGTAACATCAGTATAAGGATTATCGAACAGTCCGAATTTAAACTTAACTCTGAGAACCCTTCGCACTGCATTGTCGAGGACTTCCTGTGAAAGAGTGCCATCTTTCAATGATTTTACAATACTCTGCTGGAATTCATCATGGGGAAAATCATAAAACTGCATGTCTGTTCCTGCTGTCAAAGCCTGTATTATTGATTCTTTAGGATCTTTAGCTGTTTTGTGAACTCTGTATAACATCTGAATAGCACCAAGGTCGGACAGGACAAAACCCTCAAAACCCCATTCGTTGCGAAGAATGTCGGTAAGCAGCCATTTGTTGGCAACACAAGGCACGCCGTCAAGTTCGCTGTAAGCGGCCATTACTCCGAGAGCTTTTCCTTTAACAATAGCCTCCTTAAAAGGGAAAAGAAATGAAGTCATGGCTTCGCGTTTACTGATAAATGTCGGAGAAGTATTGCTCCCGGCTTCAGGGACACCATGCACTGCAAAATGTTTAGGCTCGGCTACTATAGCATCATCGTCTGTCAGTTTATTTCCCTGCATGCCGATTATCATTGACAATCCTGTTTTCGATACCAGGAAAGGATCTTCGCCGAATGTCTCTTCAACTCTGCCCCATCGCGGTTCTCTTGCCAGATCCAGAAGCGGATGAAAGCCCATGTGTACGCCATAGGCTCTGGCTTCCATACCCATAACATGCCCTATTTCACGGACAAGAGCAGTGTCCCATGTGGAAGCTATACCTATAGGAACATCAAAAACGGTGCTTAGTTTTCCGCAATAGCCGTGGGGGCCGTCTTCAATTATTATTGCGGGTATGCCAAGGCGGGTGTGGTTTACACAGTAATCCTGAAATTTATTTGCTTCTTCAGCAGTAACAGGATACAGGTCGTGCAGAGAGCCTACACCGAGATCGCCAATAGATTTCTGCATTTTTTCCAGAGAGAATTTTCCGTCATCACCAACTTCACGCCCGCGGTACATATCAAGCTGACGGGCTTTTTCCTCAGGCGTCATCCTTTTCAGCAAATCATCAATACGCTGCTCTATAGGTAAATTAGGGTCCTGGTACGGATATTTTTCTTTTAATGAAGACATGTTTAAAAACGAAAACCCAGCAATAATGAATAAAAACACTATTTGTCTCATAAGTTTTATTGTTTCTTTTTTCTAAATATTATAACAACTTTAAGTACTGATTAAATACTTATTTTTTATAAACTTTCAAACTACTGCTTAACCGTATATCTTTTGATGAACTGCCAAGCATTATGTTGAAATATCCCGGCTCTACCACCCACTTCATGTTTATATCAAGCATCTCCAGTAAGTCAGGTGTTATCCTGAAAGTACCCTTTTTGCTCTCCCCGGGATTCAACTTTATCCGCTGAAAACCTTTTAATTCTTTTACAGGCCTTGTTACTGATGAGATTTCATCTCTTATATACATCTGCACCACTTCTTCTCCTGCATATTTCCCTGTATTACTTATTGTAAATGACAATTCTGCCGTACCATCCAGGCTTATGCTATCCTTATCTATATGAATATCTTTATATGCAAACGTTGTATAACTTAATCCATGGCCAAAATAATATAACGGGCTGGTTTCCTCATCCACGTATGTATGGCGGGAGGATGGTTTGTAATTGTAATAAATGGGAATCTGTCCAACACTCCTGGGAACTGTGACAGGCATTTTCCCTGAAGGATTATTATCTCCGAAAATAGTACGTGCAATAGCTATGCCGCCCTGGTCCCCGGGGAACCATGCTTCCATTATTGCAGGTACATTTTCTGCCGCCCAGTTTATACTCAGCGGCCTGCCGTTCAGTAATACCATAGCAACAGGTTTTCCTGTTGCCATAACTGCTTTGAGCAGTTCTTCCTGTTGTTGCGGTAAATCCAGTGAAGCCCTGTCTTTGCCTTCACCGACAATACCTTTTGCTTCTCCCAGAACAATAACTACTGCATCTGATTGTTTTGCCAATTCAACTGCTTTCGTTAATTCTTTATTTTCTTCTTTAGGAACCGTTACCAGCTGCCAGCTTAAATTGAGTTCTGCAAACTGTGACAAGTCGGCAAGTTCAATACGTACAGGATATCTTTGTCCTGCTTTCATTGATACTTTCTGGCTTCCGCCGACATTTAACCCTGAACAATCCCACTTATCAATGATTAGTTTATCATTAATATAAAGCCTTCCCCTGTCATCCATTAAGGCCCTGAATTCATATTCACCTGTAACAGGAGCAATCAGATCACCCACCCACCTTACAGAGAAGCTGTCTTTAGGCATATTTTGCATAGGCGCCCTGCTCCATAGTATATTAAAATTATCGTCAACAATTGTATCAACCGGCTCCCCTTTTAAATCAGGGTTAGAATAATAATATCCCGTAAGGCCTTTTTCTTCTTTATTTCCAACTTTTGTAACAAGATAATCAGATGACAGAACATCATGTATCATTTCCGGATAACATCCTGAAGCATATTGAACATCTATCTTGTTCCCATATTCTTTTTTAAGCCCTTCATATACTGTCACGCCTTTGGCATCCTTGGTAGTATAACCACCAAGCGCTGAAAAATCTGCCAACGGGCCTATGACAGCCAGCTTTTTTATTTTTGTTATATCATAAGGAAGAGTATTATTCTGATTTTTCAGTAAACAAACCGATTCAAGGGATGATTTAAGGGAAACGCTTTCATTTTCAGGGGTCTTGACTCTCTTTGATACAAGTGTAACATCAGTATATGGATTTTCAAACAGCCCAAGTTTGAACTTAACTCTCAAAACCCTTCTCACTGCGTTGTCGAGAACTTCCTGCGACAGGCTGCCGTCTTTTAATGCTTTTACAATACTCTGCTGAAATTCATCATGTGGAAAATCATAAAACTGCATGTCGTTTCCTGCATTCAGAGCCTGTACAATTGCATCTTTAGGGCTGCTTGCAGTTTTATGAACCCTGTACATCATCTGTATAGCGCCCAGGTCGGAAATGACAAAACCCTTAAATCCCCACTCTTTGCGTAAAATATCTGTCAGCAGCCATTTGCTTGAAGGGCATGGCACTCCGTCAAGTTCATTATATGCCGACATGATTGCCATCGCATCACCTTCAATGATTGATTCTTTGAATACAGAGATAAAAACAGTTCTTGCTTCACGTTCACTCACATATACCGGAGAAGTATTGCTTCCTGCTTCCGGAACACCATATACTGCAAATGGTTTAGGTTCTGCGGCTATAGCATCGTCTTTTGATATGTCGGTACCCTGCATACCTTTTACCATATACAAGCCCAGTTTGCCTATCAGGAAAGGATCTTCGCCCATTGTTTCCTCAACCCTGCCCCAGCGCGGGTCGCGTGCAACATCAAGCATAGGAGCCAGTGCCATGTGCACACCATAGGCACGTGTCTCTTTTGCAATTATATGCGCTATTTCTTTGACAAGGGCAGTATCCCATGTGGAAGCTATTGCAATAGTTGCGGGGAAAACAGTACTTCCCTTTCCGCAATAACCATGTAGTGCTTCTTCTATCATTAAAGCCGGTATTCCCAGGCGGGTATGGTTTACACAATAATCCTGAATCTGATTTGTAACCTCGACAGAAACGGGATACAGGTCATGAACAGAGCCGACGCCTGCATCGCCAAATGCTTTCTGTGTTTTTTCCGGAGAGAATTTTACACCCTGTGTAATTTCGCGCCCGCGGTACATGTCAAGCTGGCGTGCTTTTTCTTCAGGTGTCATCCTTTTCAGCAAATCATCAATACGTTGTTCTATAGGTAAATTAGGATCCTGATACGGATATTTTTCTTTTTCCGGCGACATACCCAGAAACAACAATCCTGTTACTCCTGCTAATAATGTTATCTTTTTCATAAACTGACTGTATTTACAATTAACCTGTTTTCAGCAAATATAAAAAAATTCATTATATAAAATAAGCATACTTTCATACTTATGGTCGGAAATTTTTTATCATGCATAATAATATACCAACTTATACGGATAAATATTACCAACTATTTGGTATTCTTGACGAATAACATATAATTTATTTGGGGATTACGCTATATCTTTAATAAATTTGTATTAAAAAAATTTTAGTTTTTTATTAAATACTTTTCATATGACATTAAATTATTTTAGGACATTATTTCTGATATCTTCTGTTCTGTTTCTCCAGAAACTTTCATTTTCGCAGCCCGGCAAAGATGGAGATAAGGTGATCAGCAATACCGGCGAGATAGTAAATGAGTTTTCCGGATTAACTGCGGATGCCAGCAGCGGTGATGCGACTATATCTGTAGACAACTCTGGTCTGAACCAGCATGGGCGGTTTTCAGCTTCATTAGCTGCGGGTGACCTGATAATGATAATACAAATGCAGGGAGCTACAATACAGGGAACTATAGACTACGCTACAGACAGCATATCATTTGGAAATATACTTAATTACAACAACTGCGGGTTATATGAATTTCAGGAAGTCAAAAGTGTGTTGAGCGGCACAAGTATTGAATTAAACTGTCCACTGGAAAACAATTATACTGGTTCCGGAAAAACCCAGATAGTAAGGGTTCCCAGATATAACACATTAACAATAAACAGTGGTGCGGAACTTACGACTGACACATGGGACAGTATCAGCCCTACTATTTCAAAAGGCGGAATACTGGCAATAGAAGTTCTGAGCAGCACAGTGATTAATGCAGGCGGAAAAATGGATGTTTCTGGCAAAGGATTCAGAGGGGGATTAATGAAATTATATCCCAGCCAAGGAGGACATTATAAATATGCTTCAACAGTATTCGGTGAAGGCGGGGAAAAGGGCGAAAGCATAGCAGGATATCATCTGGATTATAATATATATGGAGGTATGTATTGCAGAGGTGCTGCTGCTAATGGCGGTGGTGGCGGCAATTGTCATAATTCAGGAGGTGGAGGAGGTGGCAATGCCGGAGACCCTTTAGTATGGACAGGCAACGGGAATCCTGATATAAGCATTCCTTCGTGTGCTGCAGGATGGGACCTGGAATACGCGGGATTTTCAACTTCAACTTCTTCAGGCGGAGGTAAAGGAGGATACACTTATGCTGATCCTGGCGGCACCTCTCTCGACCCTTTAACGATCCCTCCGGGATTTAACGAATGGTATGGGGACAGAAGAAGAAACATAGGAGGAAAAGGAGGGCACGCATTGGATTACTCTACAGGAAGAATATTCCTTGGAGGAGGAGGAGGCTCGGCAGAAGCAAATAATGCATATGGCACAAAAGGAGAAAACGGTGGTGGAATAATTTATATTATTTCTTACGATAACATATCAGGAGCAGGGGAGATACTGGCAAACGGAGGCACAGCTTTAAACAGCATAGGGATTGATGCAGCAGGTGGTGCCGGTGCCGGTGGCGCTATATTGCTAAATGCTTCAGGTACTATCACCGGAATAACAATAAAAGCTAACGGAGGCAAAGGAGGAGACCAGATAAAATCTCCGCTTGATCACCAATATGAATCAGAAGGTCCCGGCGGCGGCGGCGGCGGCGGTTATATCGGTGCTACAGCAGGGACATTTACTGCCGAAGTACTGGGTGGCTTGAATGGCACTACCAATACTGCTAATATGGTAACTTTCCCGATGAACGGTGCTACCATGGGTGGAGATGGTATTCAGGATGTGCTTACAAATTTCACCTTTACTACAGCGGATGATACAATCTGTAGTGATTCTGTTAAACTCATAGCTGTTTCAAATGGGACAGTTCCTCCGGGAACAACAATATGCTGGTATGATGCAATGACAGGAGGCGATATTCTGGCAACAGGAGATACCTTTATTGTAACAGGCATAACTCAGACAACAACTTTTTATGTCGGCACCTGCCCCGGTATCTATAAAAAACCTGTGACAGTATATTATCAGATCTACACAGTGCCTATAATTACAGGGGATTTAAGTATTTGTGAAGGAGAGAATACAACATTATCTGTATCCGGAGAATCCGGAAGCATATATTCCTGGAGCACAGGGGAAACAGACCAGTCAATAACTGTTATCCCTGCTATAGATACCAAATATACTGTAACATCCACAAAAGAATTGTGTACTTTATCAGATTCTGTAACTGTAGTTGTTATACCGCAGCCTGTTGCACAGGTTACAGGAGATACGCTGATTTCATGTTCTGAAGTGGCCACACTTGTAGCATCCGGCGGCACAAACTACATATGGAACAACGGGCTGACATCTTCCACAATCCAGGTTTCAGCTATTTTAGGCACTTATCATTATGAAGTGACAGTGTCAAATGCACAATGCACCAGCACTGCATCTATAGAAGTAGAGATCAAGGATTTTTATGCCTTGTATGTGCCCAATGCATTTACGCCAAACGGGGACGGACTGAACGACCTGTTTATGGTCGGATACACGGGTATAAATGAATTTAATATGAAAATATTCAACCGGTGGGGACAACTACTTTTTGAAACCAATGACCCGAACACAGGCTGGGATGGAAAATATGATAATAAAATTGTTGAAGGCGGAGTTTATACATATACAATAACTGCAAACAACCCGTGCGGACTTGAAAGCAAAAAAAACGGATATTTTATTCTGCTCAGGTAGCAGTCAATTAATGGTTAAACCCTGAAATTATAACTATAGTCAACCCCAGTTACGTAATTATAAATGTTTAAATGTTAAGTGTTATGAAAAAAATGTTGAATTTATCATTAACTGTATTGAGCATTTTATTAATGTTCACGATAGGGTGTAAAAAAGATGATGATAGTAACAATGACGATAATAACAACAATGATAATGATGTCAATACTGTGACAGATTATGATGGCAACGTATATCATTACATAACTATCGGAACACAGGTGTGGATGGTAGAAAACCTAAAGGTAACACATTACCGCAATGGCGATGCAATATCAAATGTAACAGATAATACTGCATGGGGCAACCTGACAACAGGAGCATATTGTTGTTATAACAATAACAGCAGTAATACATCCACTTATGGCTTATTGTATAACGGATATGCTGCCACTGACAGCAGGGGTATAGCTCCCACAGGCTGGCATGTGGCAACTCATACGGAATGGAAGACATTGGTAATATATCTCGGAGGTAGCTCATTAGCCGGCGGAAAAATGAAAGAGGCTGGTACAGCACACTGGACATCACAGAGCTCAGGGACAGATAACAGCAGTGGTTTTACAGCACTACCTAGTGGCTACAGATATAATGATGGCACTTTCTGGGATATAAATAATAAAAACTATTTATGGACCTCCACAAAGAAAAATACTACAGAAGCCTATTATCGTTATCTTAGCTTTGGTGATAACTATGTTAATGCCAATACAGATTACGATTATATCAGTTTGAAAAACGGATTTTCAATAAGATGTATAAAAGATTAGTATTTATAGAACATTAACTTGATATCTTGCCAAATTCAAATATAACCGAAAAAATGAATATGTCAAATTATAATCACACAAAAGACATATAAATGTTTGATTTTTCTGAAATTTGATTTTCTTCGGTATATTTGGCCTATGAAAAATTTTAAAGATGTAATTTCCATCAGCGGTTATGGTTCAATTTCTCCTTTGGGAATTGAAAAGGATGAAGTATATAAAAATTATCTTGATCGGGACACTTGTTTCTCTCAGAAAAAATGTAATGATAAAATATATCCTGTTGGTGTTCTCAATGATACTGCCGCAAAAAGAGTCAATGAACTGGCGGCCTCTGATAAAAAATACTGCCGTCTTGACAGGGTGGTGCTCATGGCTATTCTTGCAGCAGAAAGAGCATTTAAAGATGCAGGGGCAGATAAATCAGGGAGCTTCACTGTAAACATAGGTTCCTCAAGAGGTGCTACAGGATTATTTGAAAAATACCATGAAGAATTTATAAAATCGGGAAAACAAAAAACCCGTCTGCTGACATCTCCTCTTACAACCCTGGGAAATATTTCGGGCGAGGTTGCTGCATATCTCGATATTAAAGGAGCAGATATCAACAGCTCCGTAACATGCAGTACAGCGCTGCACACCATACTCAATGCAATGGCATGGCTGAGAGCAGAAATGTGTAATGGGTTTATTGCCGGGGGGAGTGAAGCACCTGTAACAGATTTTACTCTCGCACAGGTGGAAGCCCTTGGGATATATACAAAAAATTTTAACACCAGATATCCCTGCCGACCGTTAGCCAAAGAAGAAAAAAATGAAAATACTTTTGCTCTCGGAGAAGGGTCAGCAGTTTTTATCCTG
>CAZSJF010000047.1:0-12002 GCA_964606705.1 uncultured Bacteroidales bacterium | reverse complement strand
TTTTCGGGGATGATCACGATCCAATTTCTACAGAACAAAATCCCACTCATATTTACAATGAAATATGAGTGGGATTTTGTTCTGTAGAAATTGGATCGTGATCATCCCCGAAAATCCATAACCATGAAACAATACTGTCCCCGCTGTAGAATGTTGATGCGTCGGCAAAAGCAGTTATACTGTTTCTGCATGCAGGAGTATTTGTAAAGTCTGCCAGGGGTTTGTTATAGACGCTGATTGGCCTTAGAATTGTATCTGTACATCCGTATTCAGAGGTTGCATAAAGCAATACATTATATGTGCCGTTATTTATATAAACATGGAGAGGATTTTCCTGTGTTGAATTAGTGTTGTCGCCAAAATCCCAGTAATATGAAATAATAGTACCGGAAGATATGGAAGATATATTGGCGAAAGTATTGCCGGTATTTTCACAGAAGTTTATAGGGGCAAAATCTGCGACAGGGTAAGGAGAAACATTTATTACAGCAGTTGTTGTTACAGGGGTGCTGCAGTTGTCGGTTGCAGTTATTGTATAAGATGTTGTAACGATAGGATTGGTTATTATAAAAATATTACTGTCGCCCGTACTCCATGAAAAATCATACGGACCTCCGTTCCCACCTGTAGCTGAAGCTGTAATCATTATGGTTTCACCTGCACATATCGAATCATCACTTATTACAGCTTGTATGTTTAAAGGCGGCAATACATTTATTATAACATCTTGTGGTATTCCTGTACAACCTAAAGAATCTGTGACAGAAACATTATATGTCGTGGTACTTGTAGGAGATACAATGGGGTTCTGGTCCGAATCGCCATTATTCCATAGATAGGAGTATGGTTCTCCGTTCCCTCCAGTTGCAGAAGCATTAAGGGTTGTGCTTGCACCGAAACATATAGGAGTTAATCCGCTTGCAGATATGATTACAGGAGAAGGCTCTGCTATTGTAACAGTTGTTGTTGCTATGCAATTATTAGTGTCACTGACGGTTACATTATGAACTCCTGTGGTAAGGCCATTGATTATAGCTGATGTTATCGTATCCTCATCAGGGACCCATATATATGTGAATCCGGGTGTTCCTCCAGTTACAGAAACTGTGGCGCTACCATCATTAAAACCGAAACAGCTTACATCTTTATAAAAAGCAATGGAGGCTACAAGCGAGTCCGGTTCAATAATTGTAAAAGCAGTGTCTGAAAAACAATTTTTGGTATCAGTAACAGTAACATAATAAATGCTTTCAGATAAATTATTGGCGGTAGAATCACTGCTGACATTAGGCGACCAGGTATATGTATATCCCGGAGAACCTCCTGATGTTGAAATTGCAGCATATCCATCAGTTAGTCCGTAACAGCTTATATTTGTTGAATTAATTTGAGGGTACACTAATGAAGGCTGATCTATGGGGATTGTATCGGAAATGATGCAGCCATTCGAGTCGGTAACTGTAACAATGTGATTGCCTGCTGATATATTTAATGCTGTTGTACTGTCCTGGCCTGAAGGGATCCATGAATAGCTGTAACCTGAAATTCCACCGGAAACAGAAACAGATGCAGACCCGTCACTATATCCGTAACATGCAGGCTCTGTAATATCAGTTATATTTAAAATTAAAGGTGTAGGTTGATTTATTGTTACAGAATCATTTAAAACACATCCCTTTGCATCGGTTATTACAACGGTATATATATCTGCAGGTAATCCTGCATCGGTTGAATCTGTACTGCCGGTTGGATCCCATAGATAAGAATATGGGGTAGTGCCTCCGGAAACAGAAGCATATGTTATTCCGTTGCTGTCTCCGTTACAGATTACGTCGGAGCCGCTGACAGCAACGGTTAAAGGTGTTAAAGATTGAGAGATGGTGATAGAGTCTGTTTGTATGCAGCCGTTTATATCACTTATGGTGATAGAGTACACATCAGCAGGAAGGCTGTCTATATCCTGTGTTGTTTGCCCGTTTGACCATATATATGTGTATGCAGGGCTTCCGCCTGAAACAGATAATTCAATAGTCCCGTTGCTGTCTCCGAAACATTTTACATCAGTTATTATTACTGAATCTATGATTAACGAATCCGGTTGAGAAATAGTGAAAGCAATAGAATCTGTACAACTGTTTGAATCTGACACATAAGCGTGATATATGCCTGCATACAAGTTGTCGGATAAAGTTGAATCTCCTCCTGTTTCAAGCCATGAATATGTATAAGGAGGGGTTCCTCCGCCGGCACTTACAGAAGCAGATCCATCATTATATCCATAGCACGATACATTACCGGTTGTTCCGTTAAGTGATATGGGACTGCTTGGCTGAGTTATTGTGGCTGCAGAAGAATCTTTACAACCCATAAGGTCTGTTATAACCGCAGTATAACTGCCGGCAATTAATTCGGTTGCTGTGTCGTTTGTTATAGAGTCGGGATTCCAAAGATAAGAATATGGCGGAGTGCCTCCGCTTGCTAATACCACGGCCATTCCGCCGTTTTCGCCAAAACATTTTATATTGGTAATATCTGTGATGGCTGAATTCAGTTGAGAGGGTTGTGATATAGATGCAGTAGATGTTTCAGTGCAATTATGAGTGTCTGTTGCAGTAATGATATATGTTCCTGCAGGAATATTGTTCAGATCCTGTGTTGTTTGTCCGCTGGACCACAGGTATGTATATGCAGGGCTTCCTCCTGAAACGGATATTGCAATGCTGCCGCTGTTTTCACCGAAACATTTTATATCAGTTGTTGTCACTGAATCTATGACTAACAGATCCGGCTGGGTTATTATGATGGTAAGAGAGTCCATGCAGTTGTTTGAGTCCGATACATAAACATGATATGTTCCGGCATACAGATTGCTGGATGTGGTTGAGTCATCTCCGGTTTCAATCCATGAATAATTGTATGGGAGTATTCCTCCTCCGGCAGCAACAGATGCAGAGCCGTCATTATATCCGTAACAGGATACATTATTGAGTGTCCCGTTAATAAGGGATACAATATCGGGTTGGGTTATTGTAACTTCAGAAGAGTCTTCACAACCATTAAAGTCGGTGACAAAGGCAGTGTAGTCACCGGCATATAGTCCTGTTGCTGTGTCGTTGATTATAGAATCCGGAGTCCACTGATAAGAATATGGCGGAATACCACCGCTTGCTGATACTGTAGCCATCCCGTTGTTTTCACCGAAACATTTTACGTCAGTAACACTTGTGATGGTCGAGTTTAACAAAGTAGGTTGTGAGATAAATACTGAAGATGTTGCAGTGCAGCTATAACTGTCGGTTACAGTTACAGAATAGGTCCCTGAAGAAAGGTCATTTATATTTTGTGTTGTTTGTCCGTTTGACCATAAGTAAGAAAAATCGGGAGTACCTCCTGATGGCAGGAATGAAGCACTTCCGTTACTTTCACCGAAACATTTTACGTCAATTATTGTTCCCGTAATCAGTGTTAGTGAATCAGGCTGAGAGATTGTTAAAGTGCTGGAAATATTGCAGTTGTTTGCATCTGATACATAAACATGATATGTTCCTGCATACAGATTATCGGATGTTGCAGAATCTTCCCCTGTTTCAATCCATGAGTAAGTATATGGTGGTACTCCTCCGCTTGGGATGACAGTGGCAGATCCATCATTATATCCGAAACAGGATACATTATTGATTATACCGTTAAGAGACACAGCGCTGGCCGGTTGGGTTATTGTAACTTCAGCAGTATCTTTACAACCCATAAAGTCGGTAATGATTACAGTATAATCATCTGCAGTTAAATTTGTTGCTGTTGCCTGTGTGATAAGACCCGGGGTCCATTGGTAAGAATATGGCGTAACACCTCCGCTTACTGATGCAGTTGCCATTCCGTCGTTTCCGCCAAAACATTTTACGTCAACAATATCTGTGATGGTTGAGTTTAACAAAGTAGGCTGTGAGATTAATAATGTATATGTTTTAGTGCAGTTATTGGTGTCTGTTACAGTAATGGTATATGATCCTGCAGTAAGATTGCTTATGGCTTGAGTAGTCTGTCCGTTTGACCATGAGTAAAAATAGCTGGGTGTACCTCCTGAAGGAACTGCTAAAATATAGCCATCATTGCCGCCATAACAGCTTACATTGCTGACAGCAAAGACTGAACTTAAAGGATTGGGTTGAGTTATAGTGATATTTGTAGAAACGACACAGGCGCTGGTATCAGAAGCATAAAAACTGTAATTTCCTGCGTATAGGTTGCCAATGTATGTCACAGTATCACTTATAGGATACCACAGATAATCATAAGGAGGAGAGCCTCCGTTAACAGTTATATCAGCAGTTCCTGTATTTTCTCCATAACATATTACATTGGTAGTGCTTTTTGTTAATGCCAGAGGAGCGCTTGGCTGCGTTATTGTTACGCTGTCTGTTACTGGGCAGTCATAGAAATCGGTAATTGTTACAAAATAATTGCCGGGTGTCAGATCATATATATAATTATCTGTAGAGCCGTTAGACCACAGATAATTATATGAGGGAGTACCTCCGCTGACATTTACTGTTGCGAAACCGTCACCGCCTCCGAAACAGCCTATGTTTACGGAATTAATTGCAGGAACCATGTCCGGAGATAAACTGATAGTGACACTTGCGTTGTTACTGCAGGAGATAGAATCCGTTACAGTGAGGGTATAAGTCCCTCCTGGTTTTATAATACTGTCTGTTGTTTCTCCTGTATTCCACAGATAAGTGTATGGTGGTATTCCCTCAGATATTAAAGGTATGATGACAGTCGTTTCTCCGTCACATATAGTGTCGTAAGGCATATTTATGTCTATCAGAGAATCTTCCAGTACCGTTGAAAAAGCAGTGGCTATGCATCCTATGCTGTCCGTGACAGTGACATTATACATGCCTTTGCTGACTGTTATTGATGTTATTGTTGATCCTGTGTTCCATACATAAGTATAATATCCCAGTCCTCCGGTTGCATTAACTGTCGTTGTTGCTGTTGATCCGTAGCATGCATAGACGGGTGTGTTTGTTGTGACTTCCAGTACACTGTTTGACGCAAACACTTTGCCGGTATCCTCTGCCATACATCCTAAGCTGTCAGTAACAAAAACTATATATGTTCCCGTATATAGGTTGGAAGCAGTTGATGTTGTGTCTCCAGTGGTCCATAAGTAAGAATAGGATCCGTAGCCTCCGCCGGCGATAACGGATAATGACACAGAACTGTCGCATGAGATTGATACATTGGGAATATTAGCAGTTAACAGAGGATTTTGTGTTATTAATACACTTGCCGTATCTGTGCATCCATGATCATCGGTAACTTCTACTGTATAAGTTCCTGCACTAAGGTTTATTCCTGTGTAATTATTCCCTCCACCTGGAGTCCATGCGTAACTATATGGTGAAGTGCCTCCTGTAGCTGAGGAGACTGCGGAACCGGTATTTTCACCGAAGCAGTTTACATTGGTACTTGTCGGGATGGAAACTGAAAGCAGCGTAGGTTCTGTTATTGTAAAGCTGGTATATGAATTGCAGCTGTTGTTATCTGTGACAGTTATTGTGTAAGTTGCAGGGGAAAGGCCGCTTGATGATGAGCCGCTGCCGCTGGGTGACCATGTGTATGTATATATGGGAGTGCCGCCTGAAACAAGTAAAGAAGCACTGCCGTCATCTGCACCGAAACAACTTATGTTTGCTACGGTTTTTGAGACAGATATATTGGTGGGTTGTGTTATTGTTACATTATCGGTGGCTGTGCAGCCTTCGGCATCAGTAGTTTGCACTGTGTATGTCCCTGCTGATAATCCTGTTGCAGTAGAATTGGTATTACCACCTGGTGACCACAGATAAGAATAAGGAGGTGTTCCGTCTGCAGGTGTAGCTGTGGCAGAACCATTGCTTCCTCCGTAACAGCTTACATTGGACGAACCTGTTATATCAACAGTTAGTAACTGAGGTTCAGAAATATTGACAGTTGACGTTTTTGTACATCCTATTGTATCTGTTATCGTTATTGTATATGAGCCTGCAGATAATCCTGTTGCGGTACTTGTTGTACTGCCTGATGTCCACAGATATGAATAACCAGGCAGGCCTCCGGATGGTGTAGCAGTGGCGGTTCCGTTGCTTCCGGCAAAGCAGCTGACATCTGTTTTATTTGTGGCAATATTTAAAGGGGCTTCCTGTGTTATGGTTACGCTTGCCGAAGATTTGCAACTATTAATATTAGAGTCGGTAATGGTTACATTATATGTTCCTGCTGTTTTGGTTATTGAATTTGTAGTCTGGCCTGTATTCCATAAATAAGTATAAGGTGCCTGTCCACCGGTTGCGGATGCAGTGACTGTTGTACTGGATCCTACGCATATTACAGGGGGAGGAGAAATAGATGCAATAAGTAAAGGGTCTTCCAGAACGCCTACACATGCTGTTGTTACACAATTACCGGTATCTGTAACTGTCACGCAATAATTTCCTGCCGGTACCACTATCGAAGTTGTAGTCTCATTTGTATTCCATAAATAAGTGTTTCCGCCAAAACCGCCTGTTGCATTAACAGTTATTCCTGTACTTGTTCCATTGCATAAATTTGCAGGCTGTGTTATTGAAGCAGAGAGAGTGCTGTTTGCGGAAATGATAGTTATTGTATCCGCATCAGTACACCCTACACCATCAGTTACTGTGATTATATATGTTCCCGGACTTACATCAATTGATGAAGTGGTTTGATTTGTGTTCCATAAATATGAATATATTCCTGCTCCACCGCTTGCTGATGATGTTATTGTTGTAATACTATCGCAGGAAATTATATCATTCCCGCTCAGGTCAACTGTCAATTCAGGGTTTTCTGTTATTGAAATACTTGCAACTGCAAAGCAGGGGTTTGCAGTTGCGTCGGTTACAGTAACTCTGTATGTGCCCGCTGTATTTTTATAAATAGTTTCTGTTGTCTCCCCTGTATCCCATATATATGTATAGGGAGTTGTGCCTCCTGTTACATTTGCTGTAATGGTGCTTGTTTCTCCGTAACATAAGATGTTGGGGCCATTTATAGTAACATCTAAAGGCGGGGTTATTTTTATTGTCATCTGGTCAGAAACTGGTAGACATGCTCCGTTTCCTGTTGAAGTTAAAGTAAGAGTGACAGAACCGTTATTTTTTTCTGTAGTATTTGGAATATAAACACAATTTGGAGCATTAGAAGGAATATAAAAACCACCGCCTCCGCTCCATATACCTCCTGTTGCGCCTGTTACCGAACCACTAAGAATCACATTTGCATTTGACGGACATACAGTTTTATCAGAGCCTGCATCAACAGTAGGTATAGGGTCAACAGTAACAGTGACATTGTTTAATTTTTCCGGACATTCTGGGTATGTAGCATCTCTTACTGTAAGAGAATAGGTGCCGGGAGAAGTTGCATTATAATTTACATTATTTCCTACAACTGTTCCTGATCCGTTAGGCCCGTTTGTCCATGTATAAATATATGGTTCAGCACCTCCGTTTATTATTCCGTTGAGCCATACTCCGCTGGGATTATTTGCGCAATATGAAGCCGGAGTAGGGTTTATTGAATTCAGCAGAGGGGGGACAAAGTGTATTCTGATAGTATCACAAAAAGGATCAGGAGGAACACAGATAGAAGAAGGTGTCCCGCAAATCTGATAGTCTACATAAGGGGGGTATCCGGGTAATGGAGTTACACTAACTGAAGCTACTCCTGATGTGGCACTGAGATATGCATTATATTCACCTGTTCCGGAGGTTATATCATTCCATGTAATTGATGCAGGGATCAATCCCCATGTGTACATGTATGCAGTACATCCTTCAGCTGCAGTGTCGCCGGGAGAAACCTGAGGTTCGGATATAGATGTGATAGAATAAGTGTTTAAGTTAGAACCCGGTTTGCAGAAAGTAATCCCGTATGGGCCGGGTCCGTCTACACAAATTGGCTCGCCTACTGCTACAGGAGGAGAACAATCTACCTGATAATACATAGAACCTCCGGGTACTGCACCTGAAGCAATATTAAAATTAATTGCCACAGCGGTAGAATCCAGATATACCATAAAACTTATACACCTGTCCGGTGGAGTTGAGCCGCAGCAACTTCCTGCTCTGACCATAGGAGGGGAAGATGTCCATGTTCCGGATGGATTTCCTGTTAGATCGACAACATAGAAAGGTGTATTAGGGGTACAATCACAAGTTTGTGCAGAAATAGTATTACTGTAATTCAATAATGTAAATAGTAATATTGTGATGAAGAAAGATCTTTTTATATATTTTACATTATTATTCATTATTTATTAAGTTCTTTAAACTAATATACCGCAACAAATTTATTTATTTTTATTAATACCTAAAATTTTATAATTATTATTAAATTTATATAAATATAACAAAATTATTTTTTAAAGTCAAGTTTTTACTGTAATATTTTTTATGAAACAGCTTTTTTGAGCGAAATTTTTCGGAATAAGATAAAATTTTCACTGTTTTGTGGCAAGGATGGTCATTACAACTTATCTGTGGAGTTGGAGGGACTCGAACATATCCCATACTCCCCTTATATTTAAAGGCTTTTCATAATCAGTTTTTTTAAGTCCACCGATTAGTCCACCTACTTCATTTCATTACATTTCTTTGCAAAGAACCCTTTTGCTATTAATATGTTTTCAAATATAATATTATTATTAATACGTATAAAATTTATTCGCTATTTTTGTTTAAATATTTCATATTCAATAACATCTCTATGGCAAAACTTGTTTTAGACCTACATGCTATTTTATTAGATCCAAAAAATGTTGTACAAAACTGTACATATTAATAAAGCACTCCTGATTATCAATAGGTTATAAGAAATTTAGTCGGGGGAAGTATGGAGTTCATTTTTATATATTAATATCATACCATTTTTTTATTTTAGCATTGTTTATACATGTATTTTATATAAATTTGCAATTAATACCATAATAATAATTGATGAGAAAAATTAATTTAAAAAATATTCTGAATCCTCGTCTTTTCTGGGAATTTGATTATAAACGATTAGATACAGAAAAAAATAAAAGTTTAATTATCGAAAGAGTTATTACAAGAGGGACATTAAATGAATTACTTTCAACTATTAATTATTATGGGGTTTCAGCTATAAAGAAAGAAGTTATCGGATTTCCGCAGCTAGATAATTATACATTTAATTTTTTACATATCACTTTTGATATTCCCAAAAACAACTTCAAATGTTATACAAAGAAGCAGTTGACATAAAGATCATTAAGTTAATTAAAGAACTGCAACAAATAAGTGAATTCAAACAATTTTATCTGGCGGGTGGTACTGCATTAGCTCTTCAACTCGGACATAGAAAGTCAGCCGATATAGATTTGTTTACAAATAAAGATTTTAACCAAACAAAGATTCACAATGTCCTGACTGATCTATATGGTGACAAGTATCATAATACTGCTATAGCTAAAAATTCCTGTACCGGATATATTAATGATATTAAAACTGACTTCCTGGCACATAGGTATAAAATACTTGACAAACCTGTTGAATCAGGAGGGATAAGAATGCTGGGCATTAATGATATATCAGCTATGAAGTTAAATGCAATTTATGGAAATGGAACACGGGTAAAGGATTTTATTGATATTTATTATTTATTGGAAATAATGTCATTAGATAAATTATTGAAAATATTTGAAAAAAAATATCACACATTGAATTCTCAGTTTGCTCTTAAAAGCCTCACTTATTTTGATGATGTGCGTTTAGATGACTGGCCTCAGATAATTCAGAAAAACATTACTTGGGAAAAAATAAAAAACAGATTAATTAAAGCCAGTAGGAATCTTATTATAAAAACTTAAATTATTTTAAGTCAAATTCACTGTAGTCATTTTTGTCACACTTTTGCAACAGCAGTGACAATTGGATATTCCGCACAAAGTAGACCGCCTTTTCCGCACTAATGTAGTCCACCAAAACAACAGAGTTTTAATATGTTTTAGGCGGCACAGCTTGTCATGAAATTACTGGTACGGTCTGTGCAAAATCTCCAGATTATCAATATGTTACGAGAAATTTAGTCGGGGGAAGTAGCAGATTTCAGGTTATTTAAAATTTATTTAACCTTGTATTTTTTAATGTAGATTACAAATTTAACCTTGTATTTTTAAATCCGATAATTAATTAATGGTGACTTTATACATTGGATATCCCGCACAAAGTTGACCGCCTTTTACCCACTAATGTATTCCACCAAAACAACACAGTTTTAATATATTTTAGGTGGCACAGCTTGTTACGAAATTACTGGTCAGTCTGTTCGGAATCTCCAATATTAGTTCAAAAATAGATAAAAAATCAATTAATCTATACTTTCAAAATTTGTTGACAATTCTTGTTTTGGTTAAATGAAACTCCTTTTATTGTGAAGGAAGGATATGAATGTTGAAATACTTTATATTTTGAAGGATTAAAATTGTTCCCATCAAACTTCACTTCAAAAGCGATTCCTTGTTTATGGGTTTCTGTAACTACAAAATCAATTTCGTTACCATTAGCAGTACGCCAGAATCTAACCTGATCTTTATCATAAATATCTTTCAACCTGAGGTAAAAATAATTTTCAAGCAAAGTGCCCTTATCTTCTCTTTCGTTAAAGACTGTAAACCTGTTAAGAATTGCATTACGAAGTCCTATGTCATTAAAATATACTTTAGGCATCTTGATTATTTCTTTTCGCACATTGCTGTAAAATGGCTTTATCAGGTCAATCAGAAAGCATTTATGCATAACAGTAAGATAGTGTTCGATAGTTTGAATGCTTAACGATAATGTTTTTGCCAGTTCGTTCCTGTTTATTAAATTACCAATCTGTGATGAAAGTAAAATAAGCAGATGATAAAACTTATCTTCATTTTCGATATTTGATTCATAAATATCCTTTTTGATAAATGAACCTGCAAGTTCCTGTAATTTGAACTTTTTTTCAGTAGCATCGTTTGCCAGAACGACCGAAGGATATCCCCCATACACTAAATATTCATTGAAATAAAATAACATATCATGGAAAAAAGATGATACATATTTTTCTTTGCTTCTGATACTATACAATTCTTTTATTAATGGTTCAGCATCTTTAAATCTTAAGTATTCTTCAAAATTAAGTGTATTGAGATTGAATATTCTATTTCTTCCCTAGTGAATCTTTAAATTTCCTGTCAATATAAAAGGCGCTACTGCCTGTAGCGACTATTTTCAGGTTTGCTCCGTAAGTATCATGCAGGTATTTTAACAGATTTGATGGGTTAGAGGCATATTGAATCTCATCAATCAAGATAAATATGCGTTTATCCCCCTGTTTTCGTTTTGTTAAGAGTAAGTTTTCCGGCTTGTCAGAATAGTTGAACAGATTATCTGGATGCTCATTAATATCCTTTAATATCAAAGGATTTTCAAAAGAAATATAATAAACTTCCTTTTTTTGTTCAGTCAAATCCTCAAATATCTTGCGTAAAATCGTTGTTTTACCAGTTTGCCTTGCACCCGTGATTATAGTATATTCCTTTTCGGTCAAGTGCTTAGTGATACCTTTATATAATATTCTTTCTTTAAACATTGATTTATGATTGATTTTATTACAACCACAAATATAGTAAATTTTTTACTTGATGTATAAAAATATCGGATAATTTTATAAGTTATATATATATATTATCTATTTTTAGAACCAAATTAAACATTCGTCCGTTGCAAGTCTCTCTCAGAATCCAACCTACAAACAATTTCAGTGTAATTTCTTGTAAATTTTCGGTATATGTCTAGCAGTACCACCCACCGGCCAGATAAAATTATTTGATTTCACTTATTTGTTGCAGACCTTTAATTGGATATTCCGCACAAAGTATACTGCCTTTTCCGCACTAATGTAGTCCACCAAAACAACAGAGTTTTAATATGTTTTAG
>CAZSJF010000046.1:0-12014 GCA_964606705.1 uncultured Bacteroidales bacterium | reverse complement strand
TCAATAAAAGAAGAAGATGGCAGTATAAAATGGCTATCTATACTGGATTTTGAAACAAAGGAGAAAGCATACAACTTCGGATTGGCACACGGAATACCCAGTATAATTGCATTTTTAAGCAGATTATATGAAGCAGAAATACGTAAAGAAAAATGTCTTTACCTGTTGAACGGAGCCGTAAAATATATATTAAAGCATAAATTGGACACTGGGAAATCTCCGTCTGCCTTCCGGAGCAGCATACCCGAAAAAGGAGAAATTGTTTCAACTGGCAGCCGCCTGGCATGGTGTTACGGGGATCCGGGCGTGGGAATAGTATTATATCAGGCCTCACAAATAATAAAAAATAAATCATGGGAGGATGAAGCAATACAAATTATGCTTCACTCAACAAAGAGAAAAGATCTTAAAGAAGCCCTTGTAAACTATGCATGTTTCTGTCACGGCGCATCAGGCATAGTTCAGATATACAACAGGATGTATAATTACACAGGTATAGAAGAGTTTAAAAACTCAGCAACATACTGGGCGGAAGAAATGCTGAAAATGATGAAATTTAATGACGGCTATGCAGGATATAAATACTATAATGCCAAAGATAAAATATATGAAAACGGGATAGGGTTGATCGAAGGAGTCGCAGGAGCAGGATTGACTTTAATCTCTGCTATATCAGATATTGAACCTAAATGGGACAGGTGCTTTTTGCTGAGTTAATCTGTATATTTTTTGTATCTTTGCAGTTATCATGAAACCACAAATCCCATATAAGAATTTTGAACACTTCACATTACGGACCCCCTTATTCCCTGTTGATTTCATCAAAAACCTGGTATCTCCAAAATATAACAGCGATGACGAATTAAAAAATTTATTCAAGCAGGATGTTATTAAAGAAGCAATATTTCTGGCTTCTCCTGATCTGTTCAATGAATTGAATAGATGGACAGACGGCGGTTTGACAGAAAAAATCGAGATTGATAAATTAAAAATATCACTGTTAAGCTACTTAATACGTATGTCTGCCCGCTGCACCCCTTTCGGATTATTTGCCGGTTTTACAAGAGGCTGCTTTGGTGATAAAACACAGATCGTCCTTCCCCGCGAAAATAAAAATTCAAGACATACAAGGCTGGACATGGATTACCTGGGTTCATTAGTTCAGGATCTTGCGAAAAATCAAATAATAAAAGAAAATCTTAAATACTACCCTAACTCAAGCATATACAGGGTCGGAAACCATATAAGGTATGTTGAATACAGATACGGAAAAAATAATAAACGGACACATCATATTGTCTCTGTTGATTTTTCAGATTATCTTAAAAAAATTCTAAATGCCTCTGAAAACGGAGAATACAGGAAAAATCTTATTAATACCATAATTGATAATGAGATAGATTATGATACGGCAAGAGATTTCATGGATGAGATAATAAACAGCCAGTTGCTGGTGAACGAACTTGAACCGTCCATTACAGGACCCGAATTCCTTGAACAGATATTAAAAACCATTGATGATATAAAAGATGTTGATGATATAAAACAAACATTAATTGATATTAAAAATATTCTCAATGAAATAGACCATAAAACTATAGGAACTACAGTTTCCTTTTATAACGACATATTTGAAAAACTTAACCCTTTAAATACAGAAATCAAGATAAAACACCTATTTCAGGCAGATATGGTAAAACCTACTGAAACTTGTACTATTAATGCAGCTATTATTAATGATGTATTTAAAGCTATTGAGATTATGAACAGATTATCTCCTTATTCACAAAATAATAATCTGGCTAATTTCAAAAAAGTTTTCTACGAAAGATATGAAGATGATGAAGTCCCTCTGATAAAAGCACTTGATACTGAAGCAGGTGTTGGATACAAGCAATCGGAAAATAATACCGAAGGAGACGTTACTCCTTTGGTAGAGGACATTTTACTAATAAACAGGGATAACCAGTTTAAAATGAATTGGAACAAAATACAGAATTTCATCTTCAGTAAATACATACAGGCAATACATGAAAACAAATATGAAATAGAGTTTATAGATAAAGAGCTTGAACAGTTTGAATATAAATGGGATGATCTGCCGGATACTTTTTCTGCTATGATCAATATTGTGGAGGACAATAATAACCCGACTAATAAAGAAAGGTTTTATATACATTTCGCAGGAAATTCCAGTGCTGTTAATCTGTTAGGGCGTTTCTGCCATGCAGATGCTGAAACTTTCGATTTTGTGAAGCAGATAATTGCCAAAGAAGACGAAAATATCAACGAGAATTCTGTTTACGCCGAGATCATTCACCTACCTGAAGAACGAACCGGAAATGTATTACTGCACCCAGTCTTCAGAAAATATGAGATCCCCTACCTTGCAAAATCTTCTGTATCTGAAGATTTTCAGATAAAATCTGATGACATCATGATCTCTGTAAGATTTGACAAAATTATTTTACGTTCAAAAAAACTGAACAAAGAAATTATACCACGTCTTTCAACCGCGCATAATTATTCTTTCAACGCCCTTCCGATTTATCAGTTTTTATGCGATATGCAAACCCAGAATATAAGAGGTGGTTTAGGGTTTCATTGGGGGACACTGGAAAATGAATATGTTTTCCTGCCAAGAGTGTGCTATAAAAACATAATATTTTCACTTGCTGCATGGAATATCAAAAAAGAAAAAATCACTTCTCTGCTCAAAATAAAAGATGACGAAAATTTATTTTCAGAGTTTCAGAAACTAAGGAATAGTCTTAAAATACCTTTATGGGTCAACCTGGTTGAAGGAGATAACGAACTGCTGTTAAACCTTGAAAATATTCTGTGTATTAAAACTTTGTTATCTTTAACTAAGAATCGGGAACAATTTAAACTGACTGAATTCATTTTTAACACTAATAATGCTGTTGTTAAAAGTGAAAAGGGAAGTTTTACAAATGAAATTATACTTTCTTTTTACAAAGATAAATCAGCTGGCAAATAAGATTGTTTATGCAAAAAGAAATAACACTCAAAAGAAATTTTATTATCGGTGACAAATGGCTTTATTACAAATTATATTCAGGCCCAAAAACTGCTGACGATATTCTTACAAGCATCATTAAGCCTGTTACTGAAGAACTGCTTGCAAAAAAAATCATTGACAAGTGGTTTTTTATCCGATATTCAGATCCCAAACTTCACCTGAGGGTCAGGTTTCATTACAACAATCCGAAACACATTTATGAAATTACCAGCCTGATAAATAAATCCGTAAAAGAATATATTGAAGAAGATCTGATATGGAAAGTACAGATAGATACCTACCAGCGGGAAACTGAAAGATACGGTGAAAAAACTATGGAGCTGGCTGAAGATTTGTTTTTTCATGACAGCGTTCTTATTTTAAACATGCTTGATATGATTGAGGGCGATGAGGGCGAAATTATCAGGTGGTTGTTTGGTCTAAGAGCTATTGATTCATTATTAGACGATTTTGGATACGACATACAGAAAAAACTAGAGCTTTTAAATATGCTGAGGGATTCTTTTGCCAAAGAATTCAATATGGACAAAAACCTCAAAATGCAGATCGACGATAAATTCCGGAAAGAACGCGCTGCCATTGAAGAAGTCCTGAACAAAGATAAAGATAACAACAGCGAGATGTTCCCTTTATTTCAGCTATTATCGGAAAAATCAAAATCAATAAAACCAATTGCAGAGTCAATTATCAAATTGAAAGGTGAAAACACTCCCCCAAAACATATAAATGACCTCTTGGCCAGCTACATACACATGATGATAAACCGGCTGATAAAATCCAAACAGCGTATGCATGAACTGGTTTTATACGATTTCCTTTTCAGATATTACAAATCTGAAATTGCAAAGAAAAAATATATGCAGAAAACATAAATACCACAAAAACTATAATCACTGCACAAAACCTAAAAAACCAACATTTCACACCTTTGACTTAATAAATACTACCGTTAACTTATTTATCATTGCTATTAGTAATTTTATTACTATTTTTGAATAAATAAAAAAATAAATATTGTAACCCACACAACCTTTTTAATGAAAAAGTACTCTTTGAATTATACATATAATAAAAACCGGAAAACATTGTTATACTAAAATTGCAAAGTATTAAATTCATTAACATAATATCGTAATAATCAATTGTTTAATAAACAATCACATAAAAATATATTTGGGGGGGGAGTTCCTCTGTTCTTTTACAGGTCTAACTTAAAAATAAAACACAAATGAAAAGAATAAATCTGATTCTGCTCATCTTATTGGTTTCGAAAATAATGTTTTCTGAAACTATTTTAAAGGTTTACAATTTCAGCCAGCCTCAGCTTAAACCCGCAAAAGACGGTTATACAGAAATTGTTTACAGTGATTGTAAAAACTATGGCAAGGAAGGAACGCCTCTCCTGCCTTATAAAAGCGCCAGTATTTTGCTGACACAGGGGCAGGAGATAGCCGGTATTGAGGTTGTTTCGGTAGAATATTATCCTCCACAGCAGAATATCAGCATTAAACCGGCCAGCAGGCCGTTTCCTCTATCCAAGCCGGATAAAGATTACAAAAATTATAAGGTAGTACCTGAAGCTGCTATATATACTTCGATGTCTCCTTTCCCTGAAAAAAATGTCACCGGTATCAGCACAGGCTATTTGTCAGGCCATTCAATAGGGCATTTTAATATCTGCCCTCTGACATATACTCCCGGAAAAAAAGAAGTCAGATTTATTAAAAGTATAACAATATCAATAAAAACAACAGAGAGCAGCACTGCAAAAAACAGCATGCTCAGAAACACATCAAAAATCTATGACAGAATTTCAAAAATCGTTGATAATCCACAAAAGATCAAAACATATTCTTATCCTTCCGCAAAGTCAGGCACTGAATATGACATTCTTCTGATCACCAATACTGACCTTTTGCCGGCTTTCAGCGAATATATTACATTTAAGGAATCCACAGGCTTTTATGTTAAAACAGTAACAACCGATAGTATTTACAGCACTTATTCGGGTGCTGATGAACAGACAAAAATAAGAAACTGCATAATTGATTATTACCAGAATTACGGAATAAGTTATGTTATTCTTGGTGGTGATGCCGATCCCAACAATCCTGCTGATAAAATTATTCCTCACAGAGGATTATATGTAAGCTCATATTATGAAGAAGAAGATATCCCTGCTGATATATATTATTCAAACCTTGACGGCAACTGGAATGATGACGAGAACAGCTACTGGGGTGAACCCGGTGAAGAAGATTTTTATCCCGAAGTCAGTGTCGGAAGAATATGTGTTGACAATGAAACGGAAATACAGAATTTCACACATAAACTTATTATGTACCAGAACAGCCCTGTTATCGCTGACATAGAAAAAGCGCTTATGCTCGGCGAAGATCTGGGATGGAGTGTAACAGGCAGTGATTTCAAGGAAGAAGTCAGAACAGGCTCTTCAAACTTCGGATATACCACAGCAGGGATATCCGATAATTTCACAGTATCTACTCTTTATGATACTGACATGTATTCATGGGAAATATCTGAAGTCTTTGACCAGTATAACAACACAGGTATCAATCTTCTGAACCACCTGGGGCATTCAAATGTTGATTATAACATGAAGATGTACAACTCCGATTTGACAACCACAAATTTCCAGAATGACGGTATTACAAGAGGCTTTGTAATAGGTTACAGCCAGGGCTGTTATAATGGTTCCTTTGATAACCGCGGAACCTCTCCGGAGGAATATTCAGAAGAAGATTGTTTTGCTGAAAAAATCACTACAATTGAAACAGGTGATGTTGCATGTATAGGAAATTCAAGATATGGATGGGGAAATTTAGACAATACCGACGGCCCTTCTCAGTTTTTTGACAGATTGTTTTTTGATGCCATTTTCGGACAGGGCATCACAGCCATCGGAGATGCAAATAATTATTCCAAGGAAAGCAATGTTTCATTTATAGAGCTTGACCCTGTTAAAAGGTGGTGTGATTATGAAATAAATCTTTTCGGAGACCCTTCAATGGATATATGGACTGCCGATCCCACGCCTATAATAGCTGATTATCCGGATAATGTCCCTTTAGGAATAGGAGAAATAACATTTCAGACAGATGCCCCTTTTGCAAGGATAGGCCTTATGCAGAATAATTCCATCATAGGGAGAGGCATTGCAAATGCCGACGGAGATGTCACAGTACAGCTTATTGCTCCTGTTTCTTCAGTAGATACCATAAAAGTTTCAATAATTGCTCATAACAGAATACGTCATCATGGCTTTATTCTGGTAACAAGCGTTGAGCCTTATGTGTGTTATTCCGGCAAAACTATAAATGACGCTTCAGGAAACAGTAATGGATTAGCAGAATACGGAGAATCTATATTGCTGTCGCTGAAAATGAAAAATTACGGGCAGAACCAGGCAAATAATGTAAATGTAACAATATCAACAACAAACCCTCATATTAACATAACAGATTCAACACAAAACTATGGCAATATAGCGGGAAACACCGAAAAGAACATAACAAATGGTTTTTCATTCGCAATATCCGATTCTGTTCCTGACAACAGTTCAGTATGCTTCAGTGTTAAAGCTACAGACGGAAACTCAATATGGAAAAGTTTCTTTTCTATCAGTGTTTATGCTCCCGAACTGAAAGCAGGTAATGTAATTATTTCAGATATCAGCGGCAATAACAATGGCAGGCTGGATCCAGGTGAAACAGTTGACATTATCGTTCCTGTGACTAATTCCGGGCATTGTGATGCTGTCAGCACAACAGCTAATCTGTCAACATCAAACAATAACATTACTATTAATAATGCCTCATATAACCTGAACACTATCAATGCCGGCACTACAAAAAATGCTGTTTTTAACATTACTGTGAGCCCGGATGCACAGATAGGAGAACTGGCCGGCTTCAGCTTCACTGCAGAATCAGGCCACTATAAAGCCGCCAAAACTTTTGATTTAACAATAGGCTTAATCGTTGAGGACTGGGAAACGGGCGACTTTAACAAGTTCCCATGGGACAATCAGGGCAACATACCTTGGATAATAACAAATGATAATCCTTATGAGGGAAGTTATTCCGCTAAAACAGGAACAATATCAGATTACGGCGACTATTCCGAATTATCACTGGGATATTATCATATTATAAAAGATGATAGTATTTCTTTTTACACAAAAATTTCCTGTGAAGAATATTATGATTATCTGATCTTCTATATTGACAGTAATATCGTTGATTATTGGTCTGGCGAGGAAAACTGGCAAAGGGTAAGCTATCCTGTCAGTAAAGGAAATCATACCTTTAAATGGGTTTATACAGAAGAGGGATATTATCCGACAGGAAATGAATCTGCATGGCTTGATTTTATTGTATTGCCTTCTAAATTAAAAGTGTCCAAAGATGCAGGTGTTTCAAAAGTGATAAGCCCTGTTTCCGCCAAAAATCTGACAGACAATGAAACATTAACTGTTGAAATAGTTAATTTCGGTGAAGATACTATAACAAATTTTCCTGTCAGCTATAAGATTGATGATGGAAATGCTATAACAGATACTGTCACCGAAACAATATACCCGGGTAATAAAATAACATATTCTTTTAATACCCCTATGGATATGTCGGATACAGTTATATATAATATAACGGCATATACATCTTTAGCCGGAGATACAATTAATGATGATGATACTGTATCTGTTGCAATAGAACATATACCTCCTTCTTACTGTGAGCCATATTCTTATTGTGATTGGGGTAATATTGACAAGTTCTCTCTTAAATCCATCAATAATACTGATAGTATCTGCAATAACGGCGGATATCATAATTTCACTTCCATGAATACCACACTATATAAAGGTGGTTCTTACAATGTTTATATTTCTTCAAGTTCGGGACCTGAGTATGCCTCATTATGGATTGACTTTAATGATAATTATGAATTTGATGAATCAGAGTTGATGGTAGAAAATTTATATCTTGAAAAACAGGATACAATATATAAACAACTGATAGAAATACCGGAAACAGCTGTTAATGGGCCACATCGTTTACGTGTACGGACCAGTTACTATGAATATATTGACCCATGCGAGGATTATTATTATGGCGAAATACAGGATTATACTGTTATAATAGCGGACCCTGTTTCAAAAGATGTCGGTATCTCGGCTGTCGTTTCTCCTGTTTCAGCAAAAACACTGGGAAATAATGAAACTGTTACTGTTACAGTAGAAAATTATGGTGACAGCATAATAAGTAATATACCTGTAAATTACATCATTAACGACAGTGCTGTTATTACAGATACAATAATCAATACAATTCCCGCATTTGACAGGACAGACTATTCGTTTGATATTACGGCTGATTTATCAGCTATAGGCCTTTATAATATCAAAGCATATACATCGTTAGCAGGCGACACAATTAATGATGATGATACTATGTCTGTTGCCGTAGAACATATGCCTCCTGTTTACTGTGAACCATATTCTTACTGTTTCTATGGTAATATAAATAAATTCTCTCTGAAATCCATCAATAATACTGATACTATCTGCAATGGCGGCGGATATCATAATTTTACTTCCATTAATACCACACTATATAAAGGAGGCTCTTATAATGTGCATATTTCTTCAAGTACAGGGCCTGAGCATGCCTCATTATGGATTGACTTTAATGATAATTATGAGTTTGGAGAATCAGAACTTCTGTTAGAAAACTTATATCTTGAAGAACAGGATACTATATATAAACAGCTGATAGAAATACCGGAAACAGCTGTTAATGGGCCACATCGTTTACGTGTACGCACTAATTACTATGAATATGTTGACCCATGCGAGAACTATTATTATGGTGAAACGCAGGATTATACTGTTATAATAGCAGATCCTGTTTCAAAAAATGTTGGTATCTCTGCTGTCGTTTCTCCTGTTTCAGGGAAAACACTGGGAAATGATGAAATCGTAACTGTTACAGTAGAAAATTACGGCGACAGCATTATTAGCAATATACCTGTAAATTACGTTATTAACGGCGGCAGTGTTATTACAGAAACCGTAAGCAATACAATTCCTGCATACGACAGGGTGGACTATTCGTTTATTATTACAGCTGATTTATCAGCAATAGGCCTTTATAATATCAAAGCATATACATCGTTAACAGGGGATACAATTTACAGTGATGACACGATATCAGTTGCCGTAGAACATATAGCTCCTTCTTACTGTACGCCATATTCCAATTGTTCGTATGGCGTTGACATAGATAATTTTTCTTTAAACACAATCAACCAAAGCTCTACAGGTTGCAGCCAGGACGGATATGCAGATTATACAGACATATCCACAACACTACATAAAGACAGTTCATACAACATGACAGTATCTACAGGATATGGTTATTCATACATTTACTTATGGATAGATTTTGATGATGATTATGAATTTGAAGGATCGGAATTGCTGGTCAGCGACCTTTACGTAGAAAACGCATATGTAGACTATAACGATACTGTGACAATTCCTTCTTCTGCTGACAGCGGGGCACACCGTATGAGAGTAAAATTAAACTACTGGATGGGTAACGACCCATGTTCCGGAGACTGGGGAGAAATTCATGATTATACTGCTATTATAGATGGAGGAAATACAATAAAAGAAATCTCAGAAAATGTAAATATTAAAATATATCCTAACCCATCAGACGGTATTGTTTATATTTCAGTTAACGAAATAAAAGAAAATACTGAATTATATATTTCTGATGCCAAAGGCCAGATAATATACAAGGATCTCCTGGAAGCAGGCGGTAAAGAATATACCAAAAAATTTGATTTTTCAGGTTATTCCAAGGGAATGTATTTTATTAAATTTTTAAATACGGGTATTTCTAAAGTTGAAAAACTGGTTATTTACTGATTAGAAAATGTAAAACAATAAACCTAATTACAATTTACATTTTAATTTTTGAATTGACAATTTAATATCCGTTTTCAATAAAATCGCCCAACCTGGAATATTTTTTGTAAATCTCTTCATATTTACGGACATTCTGAGGTATAGGATTATAAATTTTTTCAAATCCACTGCCCATATGTGACTGGGCTGCTTCAAAGGTTTTATACACCCCACCGACAACAGCAGCAGCCATTGCAGAACCCAACGCACAGGCCTGCTCGGAGCGTGCTACTTTTATAGGTTTGTTGATAACATCAGTCACGACCTGCATTACAAACGGCGATTTTTTCGCCACACCTCCCAATGCTATGATACCATCTATACGCACGCCTTCGTCAATAAACCTGTCGATGATCTTTCTTGCACCGAAAGCCGTTGCTTCTACAAGTGCTTTGAAAACCTTAGGTGCATCAGAGCCAAGGGTGAGGCCTGTAACAGCACCTTTCAGCAGCTGATTGGCATCAGGTGTCCTGCGGCCGTTCATCCAGTCCAGCGCCACAATACCTGATTCCTCTATTGTTAATTTTTCTGCCTCCTCTGAAAGCCTTGCTATCACCTTGTCTGAGATTTCTGCTGACAGCTTTTCCTTTGCCGCACCATCTATTAAACTGGAATCCTTTATAATATTTTCAACAGGCCACATGAGCATATTCCTGAACCACGCGTATATGTCGCCGAAAGCCGACTGTCCAGCTTCAAGCCCTATCAAGCCCGGGATGATGGAGCCATCAACCTGCCCGCAAATGCCTTTTATCAGCTTACTGCCTATTTCGTCTTTCTGCACAACAAGCATGTCGCAGGTTGAAGTTCCCATCACTTTACTCAGATAATAAGGTTCAACCTGTCCGCCGACAGCTCCCAGGTGTGCATCAAAAGCGCCGACGCCAACTTTTACTGTTGCAGGCAAGCCTAGCTTTTTCGCCCACTCTTCCGACAGGTTGCCGACAACAACATCGCTGGTATAAGTATCTTTATACAGGCGCTCCCTCAATCCTTTCAGCGCAGGGTCAAGTTTTACAAGAAATTCTTCTGAAGGCAGGCCGTTCCAGTCCGTATGCCACATGGCTTTATGGCCGGATGCACAGCGGCTTCGTTTTATCTCAAGAGGGTTGGTGTTTCCCGTAAGCAGAGCCGGGAGCCAGTCGCAATGCTCAACCCATGAGAACGCCGCTTCCCTCACCTTTTTATCTTCCCTTAATATATGAAGGAGCTTTGCCCAGAACCACTCCGATGAATAAATGCCTCCTTCATACATGGTGTAATCAACACCGCCCCACGACCTGCAAAACTTATTTATATCTTCAGCTTCTTTAACAGCAGTGTGGTCTTTCCATAAGACAAACATGGCATTGGGATTTTCCTCAAAGCCCTTGAGCATTGACAGAGGAGTGCCGTTCTTGTCAACAGCAACAGGAGTTGAGCCGGTAGTATCAACCGAGAGCCCTGCTATATTCCTCTTTATCTCATCACTTAACGGAGAGAGTGCCTCTACAATTGTTTTTTCAAACCCTTCGAGATAATCGAGAGGGTGCTGCCTGAACTGGTTAAGAGCAGGATTGCAGTAAAGCCCTTTTTTCCACCTCGGATAATTAAAAACCGAAGATGAAACTTCTTCGCCGTTTGAAGTGTTAACGATAACCGTTCTTACGGAATCCGTGCCGTAATCAACACCTATTGAATATTTTGTTTCCATAAACTGAAGTTTAAAGTTACGAGTTTTGAGTTCGGAGTTTATTTAATTTTTAACCGCAATGACGCAAAATTTTTACGCAAAGTCCGCAAAGTATAAATATATTTTCTCTGCGTTCTCCGCGTCTTCTCCGCGAACTCTGCGGTTAAATTTAAATACTTTTATCCATATACAAAATTAATTGAGTTACAATTCTTTCTCAACAAAATACATGTCAATTACCCCTTTGTTCTTCGCTTCTATCTTTCCCCTGTGTGTGCATGCAAATTTGTCTTTTACAAATT
>CAZSJF010000045.1:9114-12279 GCA_964606705.1 uncultured Bacteroidales bacterium | reverse complement strand
TATCTCACAGTATTTTCAAATCTATTATTACAAGCCCTTATAATATTCAACCATCATACATAATTGGGTTAACATACTACCATAATGCCGCATCTAATGCCGGTAATGGAATTATCAGTGACGGATTCATGAATTTTGGCATGACAGGAGTAATTATCAGCATTATTATTGCATCAATGATTTTAGCTTTTATAAATTCATTAAAAATCAGTTCCAAATATACAGGTTTGTTTTTTTTAGTCATCTATGGTTACAGTTGTACAGGTGTGTTGACCAATCTATTAACAGGCGGACTGATATTAATAATTCTTATTTCCGTGTTTTTCCTGAGAGATACTGAAAAAATTGAAGATAATTTAAAATGACCACAAATATATTTTCAGAATTAAAAAAACTTAAGAACAGTTCGGAATTTTCCCGCAATGTCATAACTCTGATGACAGGCACAACAATTGCGCAGGCAATACCTATAGCATTATCCCCGATATTATCAAGAATATATACGCCAAATGATATAGCATTACTGGCAGTATACATGTCCATTGTATCCATAATCTCAACAATTGTCACTTTAAAATATGACCTGGCAATCATGTTGCCGGAAAAAGATGAAGACTCAATAAATATTGTTGTTGTTTCCATTATAATTTCATTTATTATCAGTTTTATAATGTTCCTGATTATTGCTATTTTCAATCAGGATATTACAATCTTAATATCAGCAAAAAATAAAGACATATCAAAATGGCTGTACTTTGCACCATTGTCGGTTTTATTTATCGGGATATATAACTCTCTGAATTACTGGTCAAACCGCAAAAAACAATATAAGCGTCTGGCAACAAGCAGGGTGGTTCAATCAACTGCCATGATTGGCACACAAATCGGCACCGGAAGCGCAGGTATGATTCCAAAAGGGCTTCTATATGGAGATATTTTAGGGCGTTTTTTCTCTGTCATTCAGCTTGGAACATTAATATGGAAGGATGATAAAAAATATTTCAATGATGTTTCAAAAAAAGGTATGGTATCTCAGATCAAACGGTATAAAGATTTTCCCAAATATTCAATACCGTCAGATATTATAAATGTTGTCACCAATCAAATCCCTGTATTTTTAATGAACAGATTTTTCGGTGGTTTTATCCTTGGTAATTATTCACTGATGGACAGGGTGCTGGGAGCTCCGATATCATTAATCGGAAGATCTATTCTTGATGTCTTTAAACAAAGAGCAAGCAATGATTACAATCAATATGGGAACTGCAAGGAAATATTTGTCAAAACCTTTAAAACACTTGTGGTTTTATCAATTATACCGACTTTATTGATATTCTTCCTATCCCCTTATGTATTTTCGATAATATTCGGGGAAAACTGGAAAATTGCAGGCGATTTTGCTCAAATAATGTCATTGCTTTTCTTTTTCAGGTTTACTGTCAGCCCTTTGAGCTATATGTTCTATATTGCAGAGAAACAGAAGTACGATATGATATGGCAGATATGTTTATTTTTTACAACAATTTTATCATTCCTGACAGGCATATACCTTAACAATATAAAAATCGCATTACTGAGTTTTTCTATCACATATTCGGTAATGTATATTTTTTATTTATTGTTGTCATATAAATATGCAAAAGGCAACATTAAACAAACAAAATAACCGATTTAATATTTTTTCTTAAATTTACAAAATCTTTACACATTATTAAATGCATTAAAAGCACTGAAAATGCTGCATTAAACATGTTATATAAATTAAAAAAGTGATTGCGATTTTTTGAATCAATAATCGTATTCTTTCAATTATGAATCAAATAAATTACCAGATATGCAAAAGGTGTATCATGGATACATCTGATCCGGAGATAAAATTTAACGATGAAGGCTTCTGCAATCATTGCACTAATGCACTGGAAGTTGCAAAAACAAGCTGGTTCCCGAACAAGGAAGGCGAAGACAAGTTGCATCAGATTGTAGAGAAAATCAAAAAAGAAGGCAAGGGAAAAGATTACGATTGTATTTTAGGGTTGAGCGGCGGTGTTGACAGTTCTTTTATGGCATACAAAGCTGTTAAATTAGGATTAAGGCCTCTGATTGTTCATGTTGATTGCGGATGGAATTCGGAAATGGCTGTAAAAAACATTGAAAATATTGTTAAACTGCTCCATCTTGAGTTACACACGCATGTGGTTGACTGGGAAGAAATGAAAGACCTGCAAGTTGCATTCCTGAAAGCAAATGTCGCAAATCAGGATATACCGCAAGACCATGCCATATTTGCAGGCTTGTATAAATTTGCTGTTGATAATAACGTAAAATATGTTTTGAACGGCAGTAATTTTGCCACCGAATGTATCTTGCCATATTCATGGGGTTATAATGCACTGGATTACAAACACATAAAGTCCATTTTTAAAAAATTCGGAAATAATAAACTAAAAAAATACCCTCATGTTACTTTTTTTAAAAGATACATTTATTATACATATATCAGAAAAATGACTATAGTAAAGATACTTAACTATATCCCTTACTCCAAAGATTATGCTATTGAAATTATGGGTAAAGAATTAGGATGGAGATATTACGGAGAAAAACATCATGAATCAAGATTTACAAAATTTTTTCAGACATATTATTTACCTGTCAAATTCGGTTATAATAAAAAACGGGCACATCTGTCAAGTTTAATCGTATCAAGCCATATAAACAGAGAAAAAGCCATTGAAGAGATATCTAATTCCCATTATCCGGAATCACAACTGAACGAAGATGTTGAATATGTAGCTAAAAAACTTGATATGACCACTGATGAACTGATTAAAATCATCAAACAGCCCAATAAAACATACAAAGATTATGCTTCAAATGAATCTTTATTTAAACTGGGATTTAAAATTAGAAATTTATTCGGGACCAAGCATTGATGAAGAAAGTCTGTCATATTACATCAGTCCATCCTCGTTACGATATCAGGATTTATCATAAAGAATGCAAAAGCCTTTCAAAATTGTATAATGTAAGCCTTATTGTAGCTGATGATAAAGGTGATGAAATAAAAGATAATATTCACATATATGATGTTGGCAAACACACCGGAGGCAGAATTAAAAGAATAACCGATACACCAAAAAAAAAAACCCAAACACACCCAACACA
>CAZSJF010000045.1:7236-9104 GCA_964606705.1 uncultured Bacteroidales bacterium | reverse complement strand
GTTATAAGTTCAGGGTCATGAAAATGATAAATTTCGGAATTTAATTAAAAATCCTTAAGAAAGCTTTAGAATTAAATTCCGATATTTATCATTTTCATGACCCTGAACTTATAACGACTGGAATCAAATTAAGAAAAAAAGGAAAAACTGTCATTTATGATGCACATGAAGACACTCCGAAACAAACTCTCAGCAAAGAATATATCCCGAAATATTTAAGATATTTAATATCTAAAATTATTTTATTTTACGAGAACTATGCTGTGAAACGTTTCAATCATATCATTACTGCAACTCCTGCGATAAAAGAAAGATTTTTAAAACAAACCACAAAGACTACCGACATCAATAATTTTCCGTTAACAGAAGAATATTTCATTAATTCCTGCTGGAAAGAAAAAGAAAACGCTGCTGTATACATAGGCCAAATATCGGAACCAAGAGGTATATATCCACTTATTGAAAGCTTTAATAAAACAATTGGCAAATTAAACCTTGCCGGCGAATTTGAATCAGAAAAAATTGAAAATAAAGTTAAAAAAATTAACGGATGGAATAATGTCGTTTATTACGGACTTGTCAGAAGAGAAAAAGTTGCAGAAATATTATCTAAATCCAAAATGGGTATTATAACCTTTCTTCCTATTCCGAATCATATTGAAGCCCAGCCAAATAAAATCTTCGAATACATGTCGGCAGGAATCCCAGTGATAGCATCTTATTTTCCTCTCTGGAAAGAAATTATAGAAAAAAATAACTGCGGTATTTGTGTTGGGTGTGTTTGGTGTTGGGGTTGACCCGATTAATCCAAAAGAAATTACAGATGCCGTTAATTATTTATTATCAAATGATAACATAGCTGAGGAAATGGGAAAAAACGGCAGAAATGCTGTAAAAACCAGATATAACTGGAACATTGAAGAAAAAAGACTTTTAGAAATATATAAAACATTATAATGTCAGGCACAGTTAATCATCCTTTTGTATCTCTTATCATTCCTTTCAGAAATGAAGAAAATCATATTACTGATTGTATTAATTCTGTTATTTCCAATGACTACCCTAAAGAATCTCTGGAAATAATATTAGGTAACGGATTAAGCAATGATAAGTCAACAGACATTATTAATGATTACATAAACAAATATCCTTTTATCAAAATTATCAGGAATGATAAAAAGATATTTCCTGCTGCTGTAAATATGGGATATAAAGCATCGAAAGGCGATTTTATAATGATTCTTGGTGCTCATGCAATATATGATAAAGAATATATTTCAGGATGTATTAAATCTGCCATGGAATACTCTGCTGACAACACAGGGGGTGTTTTAAAAACTGTCGGATTAAATGAAAGTTTTATTGGCAAAGCCATCAATTATGTTTTATCAAGTCCATTTGGTGTAGGCAATTCAACATTCAGAACAGGAAGCGAAACAATAAAAGAAGTTGACACAGTATTCGGAGGATGTTATAAACGAGAAGTCTTTGAAAAAATAGGATTATTTAATGAAAACTTAATAAGTTCCTCTGATATGGATTTTAACACCCGTTTAAGGAAAAGTAAAGGAAAAATAGTATTAGACCCTTCAATTAAAGCAACCTATTACACAAGAAACACATTAAAAAGCTTTCTGAAAAATAATTTACGAAACGGTTTCTGGGTAATATATCCAATGAAATTTATTAATTACATCCCTGTTTCAATAAGACATTTTGTACCTCTTCTGTTTACCTGTTCCATAGTATTCGCTTTATTATTATCATTATTTTACAAAATATTTTTCTTGTTATTTTTATTCACTGTTTGTCTTTATTTATTTGCATCATTATTCTTCTCAAAAAAAACACCAAACACACCCAACACA
>CAZSJF010000045.1:0-7226 GCA_964606705.1 uncultured Bacteroidales bacterium | reverse complement strand
TCATTACTTTATAATAACACCTTTTCTATTTTTCTTATTACACATTACTTATGGAATAGGCTCCTGCTGGGCTTCCATCAGGTTACTTTCAAGTATAAATTTTTATATAAACAGATTGAAATAACAACAAAATATATGAAAAGAGAAGAATTATTAAACGCTTTAAATATTCTTGCTCAAAAAACAAATGAGCAATGGCTGTCTGAACTTGAAAACAGAAAAATAAAAGAACTGGAATTCCATAATCGTAACAGGGATGTTAAATTTCAGGAAAAAATTACTAAGGACACATACGACAAAATATATGGTAATAGAAAATTTTATAAAACAGTTGAACTTTCAACCAGATATGTTGATGACTGGATTAAGAAGAATGCAGAAGGGAAAGTATTTTTAGACTACGCTTGTGGTAATGGTTTTAATGCAATAAAAGCGGCTAAAGCAAATGCAAGCCTTTCAATAGGAATTGATATAAGTGACGTATCTGTTAATAATGCTAAAAATACAGCTAAAGAAAATGGTGTCGGATCAAACACTTATTTTGTTCAGGGTGATGCCGAAAAAACAGGATTACCGAATAATTCAATAGACGTAGTAATCTGTTCAGGCATGTTACATCATCTTGATCTAAGTTATACTTTTTATGAACTCAGAAGAATATTAAAACCAGGCGGTAAAATATTAGCTGTTGAAGCTCTTGATTATAATCCTTTTATCAAACTTTATAGATTAACAACTCCGGATATGAGAACGGAATGGGAAAAGGCTCATATCTTATCTTATAAAGATATTAAATTTGCCAAAAGATTTTTTATTGTAAAAAATATAAATCATTGGCATTTATTCAGCATACTTGGCGCATACCTTCCCAAACTATTGCCTTTATTTAACAATTTGGATAAATTATTATTAAAATTACCGTTAATTAAAATGTTATCATGGATGTTTACATTCGAATTATATAAAGATACTGCAAAATAATTCTTTTTAAACACTAAACGATGAAACGCTTATTTGACATAATATTCAGTTTTACAGGACTTTTGGTCCTTTCTCCTTTTATATTAATTATTTCTTTAATTATCAGATTCAATGACGGCGGGCATGTATTTTATATGGCTCCACGTGTCGGGATTAACGGCAGGATATTCCGTATGTTTAAATTCAGGTCTATGGTTGTAAATGCAGATAAAATCGGGGCATCATCCACTACAAGTTCAGACTCAAGAATAACAGGCATCGGCAAATTTCTCAGAAAATACAAACTTGACGAAATACCTCAGCTCATCAACGTTTTTATCGGCAATATGAGTATTGTCGGCCCGCGCCCTGAAGTGAAATATTTTACTGACATGTTCAACGGGGAAGAAAAAGCCATACTAAGTGTAAAGCCGGGCATTACAGACTGGGCTTCTGTATTGTTCTCCGATGAAGGAAAGATTCTTGAAGGTGCTGTAGATCCGGATAAAGCATATATGGAACTTATCTGGCCCGAAAAAAAACGCCTGCAGCTTAAATATGTAAACAACCACTCTTTTTGGACTGACATTAAGATAATATTCTTAACTTTACGGGCAATTTTTATCAAAGACTAAACCTCTTAAAAAAATATTTATCTTAATTTTACTGATTCAGTTATAACAAAACTATATGGATTTTTCTAAAGAACTTCTTGAAAGGTTATACACTACAATGCTAAGGATACGGCTTTGTGAGGAAAGTTTTGTCGAGCCTATCCTTGATGGTACTGTCAGATGCCCTGTACACCTTTATTCCGGGCAGGAAGCCATTGCCACCGGCCTCTGTTCTAATCTCAAGAAAACTGATTATATTTTCGGCAACCACCGTTCACACGGACATTACCTTGCCAAAGGCGGTGACATGAATGCTATGGCTGCTGAAGTATACTGCAAATCAACAGGATGTTCACACGGAAGAGGCGGCTCCATGCACCTCGTTGACATAGAAAACGGAATACTGGGCTCCGCTCCTATTGTAGCAGGCACCATATCTCTTGCTTTAGGCTCTGCTTTAGCTTCAAAGATAAGGAAAGATAATCGTGTTACCGTAAGTTTTTTCGGCGACGGGTCAACAGGAGAAGGAGTATTATATGAATCATTAAACTTCGCTTCACTCAAAAAACTGCCTATAATCTTTGCCTGTGAAAATAATTATTATTCAACACATCTGCATATAAGCGAAATAAGAAGTAATAACAACATATCTGAAATAGCAAAACCTTTTGATATACCTACCTTCAAAGTTGACGGCAACAATGTGCTGGAGGTTTATGAAACATCCGGAAAAGCTGTTGACATATGCAGAAATAAAGGCCCTGTCTTCATGGAATTTTTAACATACAGGTTAAGAGGTCATGTCGGCCCTGATGATAATGTTCAAGGCTCGCACACCGACATACGGCCGAAAGAAGAAATAGAACAATGGAAGAAAAAAGACCCGATAACACATTTAACAAATTACCTGCTGAAAAACAATATTCTTTCTCATAACCAGCTTGGTGATATTACAAAACAGGTCGAGGAAGAAGTAAGAAAAGCAAAAGAATTTGCCATAAACAGTAAAAAACCACCTAAAGAAGAATTGAATTATTATGTCTTCAGATAATAACAGAGAACTTAGTTTTAGCCTGGCAATTAACGAGGCTATCACTCAATCAATGAGTGCTGACCCTGCTGTAATGCTTATCGGACAAGGGGTGAAAAGCCCATGGTATGTCGGCAACACATGCAAAGATCTGATCAAAAAATTTGGAGAAGAAAGAGTTATTGATACTCCTGTTTCTGAAAATGCCATGACAGGAGCAGCCGTAGGTGCCGCGATAGCAGGAATGAAAGCCATTGTGGTTCATCCGCGTGTAGATTTCACTTTATACGCATTTGACCCTATTATCAACCAGGCCGCAAACTGGCATTATATGAGCGGTGGAAAGTCTAATGTGCCGGTAGTATTCTGGCTTATCATAAACAGAGGCGGCGAACAGGCAGCACAACATTCACAGGCTCTGCATTCTGTTTTTGCTCATATTCCGGGATTGAAAGTTATTACCCCTTCTACTGCTTATGATGCCAAAGGATTATTCATTGCTTCAATAAATGACCCTAATCCTGTTGTTTTTATTGATGACAGGTGGCTGTACAGCCAGAAAGGAACCGTACCTGAAGAAATGTATGAAGTACCTATAGGCAAAGGCATAATCAGAAAAGAAGGCAAAGATATCACACTCGTTTCTTATTCATATATGGCAGTAGAATCAGCAAAAGCTGTTGAAGAACTCAGCAAAGAAGGTATAAGTACGGAATTTATTGATTTAAGAACAATAAAACCTTATGATGAAGAATTGATAATTAACTCCGTTAAAAAAACAGGACGATTAATAGTTGCCGACGGTTCATGGAAAACCAACAGTTTTGCCGCAGAAATAATTGCAACTGTTGCGGAAAAAGCCTTCAACCATTTAAAAGCCCCTGCTGCGAGGGTTTGCCTGCCCGACACTCCTGCCCCTGCATCATCTACACTGGAAAATGCTTATTATCCTACTTGTAAAGATATTATTAATACTATAAAAAGTATTTTAATGGAAAAAAGAAAAGTCAGATTTGTTGAACCTGCCAAGCTTTACCGCATTATTAAAGAAGAACTTGATGCGGCCTATTTTGACGTGATGTCAAGGGGTGAACTTATTGACAGGGAACATTTAAAAAGTTTTGAAGCCAACCTTGCCAGATTTGTCGGAACTAAATATGCTGTCGGACTGAACAGCGGTTATGATTCATTACATATGTCCTTACTGGCAGCAGGTATAAGCAATGGTGATGAAGTAATTGTCCCTGCCCACACATTTGTTGCTTCATGTTCTGCAATAGTTAATACCGGTGCAACACCTGTATTAGTGGACGTTGCAAAGGACTTCAATATAAATGCTGACAAAATAGAAGAGGTCATCACAAAAAAAACCAAAGCTATAATGCCGGTACACCTGAGCGGATGGATGGCAGACATGCCAAAAATCATGAAAATAGCTGAGAAACACAATCTGGCAGTTATCGAAGACGCCTGTCAGAGCCTTGGTTCAACAATAAACGGCAAAGGAGCAGGAGCATGGGGTTTAACAGGGTGTTTCAGCTTTTACCCTTTTAAAATACTTGGCGGCTATGGCGACGGCGGTGCAATAACCACCAACAGCGAAGAAGTAGCAACATTTGCCAGAAGAATGCGCTTTAACGGAGAAGACCGCGAAACAGGAGAATATCACGGACACGGGTTCACATGCCTTTTGGACAACATACAAGCTGCATTCCTTGATATCAAACTGAGATATATGCCGGAATGGATAAAACGAAGAAAACAAATAGCAAACCGTTATAAAGAAGCATTATCAGACATTCCTGATTTATTGCTACCACATTACAACAGACCAGATTCAGACCATGTTTATCAAAACTACACTATACGTTCAAAACAGGGAAATGAATTTTCAGAATACCTGAAAGAGAACGGTATTGAAGTGCTGACACAATTCCGCAAGCCGTATTACAAACATAGAGCTCTTAAGTTGACCGACAGTGGTTTTCCTGAAACAGAAGCATTGAGCAGTGAAGTATGCTCGCTGCCAATGAATGTTGAAATTGATGACGAAGAAATAGATTACGTTATTAAAGTTGTCAGGGCTTTTTACGGAAACCATCAATAACTGGGCACAAGTTCCTTTTTCATAAATCAATATCTTTTCATTCCCAATACAACCTTTTCTCTCCTATTTTATCCTTTAAACATGAAACTATTTCATAAAATATTCAGTATATTTGCTTTTTTTACTTGCAAACTGCATATATTCACAGCGCGAGGGAAATATATGGCTTTTCGGATATAATGCAGGTATTGATTTTAACAGCGGTTCTCCGGTTGCACTACTTTCAAGCCAGATTTATTCACAGGAAGTCTCTGCATGCATATCCGACAGGTGTGGCAACCTTCTGATGTCATACGATGCCAATATGGACAGGGTATTGAACAGAAATAATCTGCAGATGCCCGATGGTGACAGCATAACAGGAAATCCTACAACAACACAGGCAATAATTGTTCCCAAGCCCGGCAGCAGCAGCATATATTACTTATTTGTTACTCCAAACATAAATAACGGGCAATGCGGAACTGAAGGAATGAGATATACCATTATAGATATGACACTGGACGGAGGAAACGGTAATGTAATATCCAAAAACAATTTACTTCTGGACCCTTCAAGCGAGAAAGTAACAGCTGTAAAACATGCAAACGGTACAGATATCTGGATTATAGGACATGAATGCGGCAACAATGCATTTTACTCTTTTCTTCTGACAAATACCGGAATAATTCCAACTCCGGTGATCAGCAATGTAGGGCTTCAATATGACAGTTCCAATTATTCCATAGGTTACATGAAAGCCTCTCCTGATGGGAGCAAGCTGGCTGTCGCAATGCAGGACAACAATGTATTTCAGCTTTTTAATTTCAATAATGCAACAGGCTCTGTTTCAAACCCTATAATCTTCCAGTCGGCAAATTATCACTGGAATTACGGAATTGAGTTTTCTCCTGACGGCAGCAAATTATATGTAAGTACCACCGGTGCTTATCCTCCGACTCTGGGTAATATATACCAGTTTGATTTACTGGCGGGAACCCCCACCGGTATTATTAATTCGGCAACACTGGTTGCCCAGCCTGTGGCTGCATATACAGGAGCATTACAGTTAGGCCCCGACGGCAAAATATATGTGGCAAGGTACTTTCAAACATACCTAGGTATTATCAATAACCCTAATGAATCAGGCACTTCATGCAACTACGTCGATGCAGGATTGTCACTGGCAGGGAAACAATCCACACTGGGATTACCAACCATCCTTACATGGCTGAACAACCTGAACCCTCTTGATTTCAGTTTCAACAACCTGTGCCTGAGAGATACCACTGATTTTAATACTGTCAACACTTCAAATATTGACTCTGTGGCATGGAATTTTGACGACCCCGGCTCAGGCAGTTCAAATACATCCAGATCATTTAATCCAAATCATGTATTCACGGGTACAGGAAGCTACAATGTTGAGCTATATGCATATTACTGCAACATGCCGGACACAATAACAAAAACCGTCAATATAATATCCCCTTCAATATTTCTAGGCAACGACAGTACTGTATGCGAAGGGAATAGTTTTAACCTGGACCCCGGAAGCGGGTACCCCAGTTACCTGTGGCAGGATGGCAGCACCAGCCAGACCATGACACCTGATATTTCCGGGACATACTGGGTAAAAGTCATTGACAACAACAACTGCAGTGCATATGATACTATGAATTTAACTGTTATATCCTCCCCTGTTATTGACCTTGGGAATGACACAAACATATGCACAGGAAATACATTATTTCTTAATCCGGGCCCGGGTTATCTATACTACAAATGGCATGACAATAGCACTTTTCAGGTTTATGGAGCTAAATTAACCGGAATATATTCCGTTAAAGTTACCAATATAAACAATTGCACTGGAACTGATTCCATACAAGTTACAGTTTCAGACTTTCCTTATGTATTTTTAGGAACTGACTCATTTATATGTACCCCCATCACACTTCATGCGGGTGAAGGTTTTGAAAGCTATTTATGGCAGGATGGCAGCAACAACAGCACTTTTACTACTGAAGAGCCTGGCACATATTCTGTCCAGATAACAAATATATGCGGCATAACAAGTGATACCGTAACTTATATAAACTGCATCATGCCGGCAGTATGGCTGCCCAATGCTTTTACCCCAAATTATGACAATACTAATGATGTATTTATGGCTACCGGAGTGAACATTGAATCATTCAAAATGACAATTTTTAACAAATGGGGACAACGTGTTTTTTATACCGAAAGCATGAATATAGGATGGGACGGTACTCACGACAAGAAGGAATGTGCTGACGGCATTTACCCATGGATAGCTGAATACCGGGGATTAAATGAGAAAAAAATTACAATAAAATACGGATATGTTTTGTTGATGAAATAATCATAAATATAATGCTAAAAAGTACCCTGAATCAGATATAACAAATAATACTTAAAGATTTAAACCGGCTTTTAATCTGTTCCATTATAATAAAAAATATTTATATTTTCCCCCGAATGTTTCAAATAATATATTATAATTGCTTTTATT
>CAZSJF010000044.1:0-12503 GCA_964606705.1 uncultured Bacteroidales bacterium | reverse complement strand
TGTGTTGGGTGTGTTTGGTGGGTTGTTGGTTGAAGAAACTATATGGAAACATTGTGGCAACAAAAATTAGAAATATAATTATACTATGTTTTGAGGCATGTGTGTGGTTGACCTTAATTGAACAACACCATCAATAAAAATTATCATCTTTTTTCTGTTTTCCTTCATCACCCTTAATTTCTCCGTTTTCTTTGAATAATTCTTTATCGAAATTATTCTCTTCAAAAAACATATTCTTTAACGAATCGAGTTGTTTCATCATATCTTCAAAGGAAAACATGTTTTTCTCAAAATTTTTAGAGAAGAAGTCATCATCAAAAAAATCTGATCTTAAGGTTGAGTCCGACAGGAAATAAGTTTATGCCCTACGGGCAATAGTATTTTATTTTATTGTCCTTTTACTGTCATTTAAGCCCTACGGGCTATTTGTTATTGAATATATATTTTTTCACACTATTAGAATTTTTTTCACCTCGCTTTAATGCAATAAAAAAAGCAGTCTTAACATAGTAAGGCTGCTTTTCTCTTTTATTACCAAGCTCTTTATGATATACTGATCTGCTTATGAACTTTTTTCTTTGCTTCTTCTTTTTTAGGAATACTTATCTGCAATATTCCGTATTTATGCCTGGCAGAGATTTTATCTGCATCAATGCTGTCAGGTAATATGAATGAGCGTTTAAAAGAACTGTAGCTGAATTCCTTTCTCATAACCTTTTCATCACCCTCTTCTTTTTTAGTTTCTTTTTCTGAGGTGATTGACAGAATGTTTTCTTCAAGATTGATCCTGAAATCATCTTTGTCGAGCCCCGGAGCAGCTACCTCAACTTTAAACTCATTTTTACCTTCAATGATGTTTACTGCAGGCATACTTTCAGATTCTGTGCTGAAAAAGCCCGGTAAAAAATCTTTACCAAAAAAGTCATCTGCAAAGCCTGGTAAAAAATTCCTTGTTCTTAACATTGGTAACATAATTTTGTCTTCCTATATTTTTTGTTATTTTTTTTGTTTTCACAGGAAATATATCAACTTATGTTCCAACACACTTTTTCTATAAAAATTAAGCCATTTTGTCTGATTCTTGAAAAAATATCATAATATATTGTGTCATAGTGTCAGATTTTAGAGGTTATCCAACGAATTTTACCCAAGGATAGCACTATTGATACCTCACAAATCCATTTGGATACTTTATACCAATTACATAATTTAGCCGTTGAATAGCAATAACAATATCTGACTATGCAAAATGAAATAATAAAAACCTTGCTGGAACAAGAATCCCGGGCAATACAAAACATTCCTGTCAGCGACAGTTTTGAAAAAGCCATAAACCTGGTATATAAATCTGTCCACGAAAAAAACGGCAAACTGGTTGTCAGCGGCATGGGCAAGGCAGGGCAAATTGCAATCAACATTGCAACAACTTTTTCTTCAACAGGAACGCCTGCAGTATTCCTTCATCCCAGCGATGCACAGCATGGCGACCTGGGAGTAATACAGAAAAACGATGTACTGCTTCTCATCTCCAATTCAGGGAAGACACGCGAAATAATAGAACTGCTCGAACTGTCACACAACCTGCATAAAAACCTCCCTGTTATCGTTATCACAGGCAATTCCGACAATGCGCTGACCCGTTCAGCAAGCGTCACAATACACACAGGCGGGCCGAAAGAAGTATGCCCTCTGGGCCTCACTCCCACAACATCCACAACCACCATGACCGTAATAGGCGACATACTTGTTGTGATGATGATGAAGAAAATAAACTTCACCAAAGAGGAATATGCCAAAAGGCACCATGGCGGATATCTCGGACAGGTAAGCAAAATGAAATAATTCTTCCAAAAAAATAATCATGGAAAATTCTGATTTTTCAATTTTAATGTTGTGTATTGTCGGCGCAATAATCCTTATTGTACTATTCTTTTCTTTACGGAAGTGGAATAAAGACAAATCAAATCTTCTGGAAACCGCAAATATTCTTGGGCTTAAATACTATGAAGGCGAAGATGCGGGCAGGGAGATAAAAAGAGCAAACGACATGGAAGGGGTTGTCACAGTTAACCCCCCTGCATTTATGACAAAAATTCTTGGCAGTATGCACGGCTCAAGAATAACCGGGATATACAAGGAATTTTATGTTGCTGTTTATAAAGAAGTACATTCTTCCAATCACGGAAGCCACACGGAAACTGTGATAAAAGCATATCTCAACAAACCCCTTTCGTTCAAACTTGCAATAAGCAAAGAAGGGCTTTCTGCAAAAATTGCCAAGTTGTTCGGCGGACAGGATATAGAAACCGGTGATCCTGATTTCGACAAAAAAGTACGCATTAAATCAGATAATCCCTATGAAGCAACAAAACTTCTTAACAACACAAGCCTGAAGAAAGCCATCATAAATGCAATAACTGCTTATCCGCCAGTTGAAGTATATAACACTCATATAAAATTTCAGCGCGACGGAGTGTTTATAAAAACCGAGCAGGTAAAAGGTGTCCTGGAAGCAATTATACCGATTGCGAATTTTATGTCTGAGAAAAATATCAGCGATAATTACAACACCGATATTTATTCATAAACTTTAAAAAAACCACAATGCCCATAATAGATTTCTCAGATGAATATTTTATGAAAGAGGCTCTGAAAGAGGCCATGAAGGCTTTTGATGCAGACGAGGTCCCAATAGGAGCTGTAATTGCATGCAACAGCAGGATCATTGCAAGGGCTCACAATTTAATGGAAAAACTCAATGATGTCACTGCCCATGCCGAGATGCAGGCTTTCACCTCTGCAGCGAACTACCTCGGAGGCAAATTTCTGAATGAATGCATCCTTTATGTTACGTTAGAGCCTTGCGTCATGTGCGCAGGAGCATCATACTGGACACAGATAAAAAAAATAGTTTACGGCGCAAAGGATGAAAAAAGAGGCTTTTCTAAAATCTCAAAAAAAATACTGCACCCTCAGACCGAAATAACCGGACAGGTTATGGAAAAAGAATGTGCTGGTATACTGAAGAAATTCTTTGAAAAAAAGAGAGAGTAAATAATTTTGCACTGTTACCGCGCGACTTCAGTCGCGTGGGAAAATGAAACCAAACAGAAATAATAAATGTCTGAAAAATATAAAATATTTGACCCTGACAAACCGTATTTTGTTACATTTACAGTAGTAGATTGGATTGAATTATTTTGTATCGATAAATATGCGGATATAGTTGTTAATACATTGAAATTTTGTCAGGTTAATAAAGGTTTGGAATTATACGGATACTGCATTATGCCAAGCCACGTTCATTTAATAGCAAGAAGCCCGAATAATCCTTTAGGTTCAGTAGTAAGGGATGTTAAAAAATATACAGCAGTGATGATAATAAAAGAATTAATAAGTGATAACAATCAGGCATATTTAAATATTTTTCGTGAAGCAGGCAGTAGAATTAGCAGAAATAAAAAATATAAAATATGGCAGGACGGATATCATCCCGAGGAAATATCAAGTAATAAATTTTTTATTCAGAAATTGGATTATATTCATAATAACCCTGTTGAAGAAGGATTGGCTTTTTTAGCAGAAAAATATAAATACAGTTCTGCAAGAAATTATGCAGAAATAGATAGTGTATTGGATATAATACTGGAAAGCAGGAATGTTATTACTTATAAATAAATTTTGTTTTGATACGCGTCTGAAGACGCGCACCAACAGGGGAAATTTTTTGAAAAAAAAGAGAGTAAATAATTTTGCACTGTTACCGCGCGACTTCAGTCGCGTGGGTAAATAAAAATAAATAAACTCGCAGACTTTATTTGATAAAAATTAAAAAATATAAACCATGAAACTGAACATAGAAAAAATAAGGGAAGACTTCCCAATACTTAAGCAGAAAGTATACAACAGGCCGCTGGTGTATTTTGATAATGCGGCAACAACACAAAAACCGCAGGCTGTCATTGATTCTATCAGCAACTATTATAAAACATACAACAGCAATATCCACAGGGGTGTGCATCACCTGAGCCAGCTTGCCACTGCAGCATTTGAAGAGGCAAGGGATACAGCCAGAAAATTCATCAATGCACAAAATAAGCACGAGATAATCTTTACAAGAGGCACAACGGAAGCTATTAACCTCGTTGCATGCTCATTCGGCAGGGGATTTCTGAACAAAGGCGATGAAATTATAGTTTCAGAAATGGAACATCATTCAAATATTGTTCCCTGGCAGCTTGTGTGCGAAGAAAAAAATGCCAGCCTTAAAGTCATACCTGTTACCGATGAAGGCGAACTTGAACTTTCTGCTTTTGATAAGTTAATCACTCCGAAAACGAAACTCGTGGCAATAACACATATTTCGAATGTCCTTGGTACAATAAACCCGGTGAAACAAATTATTTCCACTGCCCATAAGCATAATGTCCCTGTATTGATTGACGGCGCACAAGCTACCGCACACCATAAAGTTGACGTACAGGAGCTGGATTGTGACTTTTACTGTTTCTCAGGACATAAAATGCTCGGGCCCACAGGAGTCGGTGTTTTGTATGGCAAGGAGGAATGGCTTAACAAGATGCCTCCATACCAGGGCGGCGGAGAGATGATAAAAAGAGTAACCTTTGAAAAGACCACTTACAATAAACTGCCTTACAAATTTGAAGCAGGCACACCGGATATCGCAGGGGCAATAGGTCTGCAGGCTGCCATCAATTACATTGTGAACACAGGCATTGAAAATATTTCCAAATATGAATCGGAGCTGCTGGAATATGCAACACAAAAACTGTCTCAAATAGAAGGACTGAAGATATACGGCACATCAGAAAATAAAGCCGGTGTAATTTCTTTTAACATCAAAAGCGTTCATCATTCCGACATGGGAACAATTATTGACAAATTAGGAGTAGCCGTAAGAACAGGCCATCACTGCGCCGACACCCTTATGGACAGGTTTAAAATAGACGGAACACTGAGAGCTTCATTCTCGTTCTATAATACCAGAGAAGAAATAGATACTTTTATTGACGCTGTCAATAAAGCAAAATCAATGCTGGTGTGAAATATGTAAGAAGGTTTTTATTTAACAGATAGCAGTTCAACTTTAAATATCAGCGTGGAGCCGGCAGGAATGGAGCCTAAATCTCTGTCGCCATAGGCCAGGTCTGCAGGAATATAAAATTCAAAGGCAGCGCCCGGTTTCATTAACTGAACACCTTCTGTCCAGCCTCTTATCACTCCGTTTAAAGGAAAAGATATAGGCTGTCCTCTTTTGTAAGAAGAGTCAAAGATAGTTCCGTCTGTTAATTTTCCTTCATAGTTCACTTCAACTGTATCTGTTTCTTTTGGGAATTGACCTTCACCCTGTTTTATAATCTTATACTGCAATCCGCTTGGCAATTCAACCACGCCTGCTTTGGATTTGTTCTGTGCAAGAAATTCCGCACCTTTTTTTCTGTTTTCTGATGACGCTTGTTCCATCTTTTTTTGTTTTTTAGTTTGCATTTCCATCTGAAGTCCCATTATAATTTCCTGTTTTACCGATTCTGAAAAAATGGTATCCTTGTGCTGATAAGCATCTGTGACGCCTTTCATGAACATTTCAGGATTAATTTCAATCTCGCTTTTTTGCAGGTTGTTGCCAATGTCCGCCCCTATAATATAACTGACCGAATCAAGTTTTGTCTTGAATCCTGCTTCCTGCTTGTCTTTGCCTTTTTTGTCTTTCTTTTGTGCAAAAGATATGCTGCTGAATGTTAGCAGCATTAAGATTGCCATACTGAAAATTACTGATGGTTTCATAAAAAATTGTTTTAATATTAAACACAGGCAAATATATGGATTTTTTGGATTATATAATAAATAATCAAAATAGTTAGACAACCTCTGATTTATTAAATATTCTGTTTGTTATGGTACATTTTTTTAACTTTGCATTAACAATGTCAACAAATGAGCAATAAATTTTTATCCGGATATTTCCTGAAATTATGCTTCCTGCCGGTATTGTTTTTTCTTATTTCCTGTGCCAACGTTGTTGCTCCGACGGGAGGGCCAAAGGATGAACAGCCACCAAAGGTTATGGAATGTATTCCTGCCAACTTTTCACCCGGCTTTCAGGGAGACGAGATAAAAATAACTTTTGACGAATTTATCAAGCTTAACAACATAAACAGCCAGGTTATCATATCGCCTCCTCCGGAAAAAATTCCGGATTTCACTCTGAGAAAAAAGATACTGGTAATTAAATTCAAGGAAGAATTAAAACCAACAACAACATACACGATTTTTTTCGGCAAGTCGATAGCTGATATTACAGAAAGTAATGCCCTTTCAGGTTTTCAGTATGTATTTTCAACAGGCAGTTATGTTGATTCCCTGACTATCTCAGGCAGCATTGCAGATGGTTTTACAAACAGCCCCAAAGAAGATATTTTCATAATGTTATATAACAAAATTTACGATTCTGTCCCTTATAAAGAAAAACCTTTGTACATCACCAGATCAGACAAAAACGGTGATTTCAAATTTACCAGCCTGGGAAATGACAGGTATAAAATTTTCGCCCTGAAAGATGCAAACAATAATTATCTGTATGACCTGCCGAACGAGTCTGCTGCCTTCCTTGATTCCCTCATAATACTTGAGCCTGCCGACACATCACGCAAAGACAGCATCAGAAAAAGACAGTATAAACTTTATCTGTTTGAGGAAAAGGATACCACCCAGAAACTGCTCAAATCCGAAACACAGAAAAATGAAAAAGTAACATTTATATTCAGGTCTCCTGTGAAAAATCTTATGATAAAACCTCTGAATAAAACCTTTGATTACAACTGGTACATAAAGGAACAGAGTGCAACTAAGGATACCATTTCATACTGGCTGAAAGACATTAAAACAGATTCACTCACTCTGGAACTCAGTGATGGTAATACTTTTGCTGATACTGCTGAATTTGATCTGTCAAAAACCTCACAGAAGGCAAAAAAGGGCAAACAGGATGACAAGCTTGTCCTGAGCCTGAATGCTTCAAATGACAAGCCTTTTGATTTCTTCAGGACTGTATGCATAACCTTCAGCAGCCCTGTCAGTGAATATGACTTCTCAAAAATCATAATTACGGAAATAACAGACACTATAAAAAAAGATACCATCACACCTGCTATAACCTTTGCTGACAGCGTGTACAGAAAATTAAACATCAGCCATAACTGGAAGGAGAACCAGAATTACAGTATTTTCATTCCTCCATCATGCTTTAAGGATATATTCAACAGGACCAATGATACTATCAGCATAAATTTTAAAACAAAGGAATTAAAACAGTATGGCTCCCTGAAACTTAACATAACACTTCCTGAAGAGAATGCGGATTACATAATACAGCTTATGGATGAAAAAGAAAAAATCTTTCAGGAAGATTTTATCAGCAAAAATGAATCTATAATTTACAAACATCTGAATCCTGCAAAATATAAGGTCAAGATAATCTATGATGCAAACGGCAATAGCAGGTGGGACACAGGGAAATATCTGAAAAAACGCCAGCCCGAATGTGTGAAATATTATCCCGAGCTGATAAACATACGTTCCAACTGGGATATAGATATTGACTGGAACCTGAAAACTGTCAAAAATTTATAGCCGTGGAACAGAACTGCACACTTGAAAAAACTACGACCAAAGTTTTTTTAAAGAATAACAATAATTATTATTCCGTCCATTCCGCCTGCAGAATAAACAAAGGCGATATAATTTTCAGGATGTCAGGAATTATTACCGGTAAGCCGTCAAAATTCTCAATACAGACAGGTAAAGGAAAGCACATCACATTGCCTGAATCGGAGAACTGCAAGGAAGATCCCGGGTGTTTCTGGAAATTCTTAAACCACAGCTGCACCGCTAATTGTTACTGCAACACTGAAGGCCTAACGGTCATAGCCATTGATGACATTGAGCCCGGCACCGAGCTGACCATAAACTACAATGCCACCGAGTATGACATGGCCGAACCTTTTATTTGCAAGTGCGAGAGTAAAAATTGTTGCGGTGAGATAAAGGGGTTCAGATACCTCGGCTGTAAGCAGAAGGAAGAATTACTGCCTTTTGCGGCAAAGCATATAATAATACTGGAGAAAGAGTATAATTGTGCTGAGAAATTATATTAATAAGTTTTGAATATTTTTGCGCTTCGACATTTCGACTCCGCTCAATGTCCCCAGCTTTGAAAATTATTTCTTTGAAAATTTTTCCGTCTTGTTATCGTAATTTATCCAGTATTCGCCTTTTTCAAGGTCCGAGACATCGGCTTTATCGCCTGTACCGTCTTTTACAAAATTCCCTGCATTAGTGAATATTTCATACCTTGTTGCAGCGGTAAACTCAATTACCGTTGTGATCTTAGGGGATTTTATAAGAACTTCCAGCTCCTTTGAACGAAATTTTAATTCTTTGGAATACACATAGTTTACGCCGGCATCTATGTGCTTTACACGGAAATCATTCATGCCGAAACACTGGCTCACACCTTTCAGGATATACCTGCCCGGACCAATGGTATCTTTAAAGTCAATCCTCCCCGTCTCGATCCATTTTCCCCAGCGGAACTCTTCCACGATAAAAGGTTCCGACACAACAGTGCCGCTGACAGACCATGTCAGGTTCTTGTCCTTGTCAAACTTTATTGAAGTAAAAGTAAAATTATTCTGTTGTTTGAGAACTTCAGGATTGAAAACTGTCGGCTTGCAATTATCTTTATGTTTTATTTTTATATCAACAGTTTCCCCGACCTTTATACCAAGCTGGGAAAAGTCTATCTCGAAAGAGTTTGAATTTATTTCATCACTGGTTTTTATATCATTGACAAATACTTCTTCAACACAAAACCCACCGCCACAGGAAGAATTTACCACATACAGGTTTTTGCCGTAATAATTTCCTTTAACCACAATTTCCGCACCCTCAGCAATATTTATAAAAAAAATAATAATAAGGCAGATTTTTATAAATCCATTATAGCCTCTGTAAAGTTTTTTATACATAATTATTATGGCCTTCCCTGCAAATCTAAGAAAAAATATTGATAAATTTTAGGTTTTACCTTCAGAATTAACTATTTTAGTCTCTTAAAGGATACTTAATCGGGAACATTTCTGTAAATTTGGCGTCTATTTATTTGAAGGCATGATTAAATTAAGAACAGGTATGAAGAAGATTTATTTTGTCTCACTAAAAAAATCAATGATTTTTTTAATTCTGTTGTTTTATTCGTTTGGGACATTTTCAGAAAATGATATCAGGATAAAGCAGGGAGGAAATTCATTAAAAGTTAAAGAAAATACTTATTCTAAGCTATCATTGAAAAATTCAGTTTCTGAATTAAATTACTTCAACATAAAAACTGATAAAGGGGATTTTACGCAACTGATAATTCCTGATTATGGAACCAGTAATGTTACCGGCAACCCGCAGCTGCCTGTGATGAGAAAACTCATAGAAATACCCCTGGATGCCACTGTTGATGTTAAAGTTTTAAGTTACACTGTTAAAGAATATGAACTCAGTGTATGGGGTATTACAAATCCGATAATGCCCTGCCAACCACCTGCTTCAAAAGACGAGAATGAAAAGGACACAAACTTTTATTATAATATAAATGTTTATGCACAGAACGGATATATTGACAATAACAGTGAACTGGTCAGCGTGGACATACTCGGAATAATGAGGGGTATAAGGCTCGGCCGGTTAAATATCTCCCCTGTCCAATATAATCCCGTAACAAATACAATAAAAATATATAATGATATTGAATTTGAACTCACATTTAAAAACGGCGATATTCAGAAAACCGAATTATTGAAACAGAAGACCAGCTCTTTTTATTTCCAGCCTGCTTACGAACAGGTAATCAATTATAAACCCTTTCAGGGTGCGGCAAAAGATACAGTTACAAGATACCCTGTCAAATACGTGATTGTTTCTGATACCATGTTTAAAACAGCATTACAGCCTTTTGTATTATGGAAAACCAGGAAAGGCTTCAAAGTTATTGAAGCATACACAGATGATCCGGCTGTCGGAAAAACTACAACTTCAATCAAATCATATCTGGACTCCCTGTATAACATCGGGACACCTGAAGACCCTGCCCCTTCTTTTGTGCTGTTAGTGGGAGATATTGCACAGATACCCGCCTTTACCGGGACCACAGGTTCACATATTACTGATCTGCCATACTGTGAATATACAGGAGACTTTTTCCCTGAGGTTTATTACGGAAGATTTTCCGCCGGCGATGTTTCTGAACTACAGCCCCAGATTGATAAAACACTGGAATATGAGCAATACCTGATGCCTGACCCTTCGTTTTTAAACGAGGTTGTAATGATTGCCGGAATGGATAATTCTCATGCGCAGACGTACGGAAACGGGCAGATAAATTACGGAACAACATATTACTTTAATTCTTCACAGGGAATAACTTCACATACATATCTATACCCCGAATCCGGCAATAACGACTCCCAGATAATACAGGATGTCAGCAACGGAGTTGGTTTTGCAAATTATACAGCACATGGCTCGTATTACGGATGGGCAGACCCTTCTTTCTCCGTTTCCGATGTTTCAGGGTTACAGAACAATCATAAGTATCCGTTGATGATAGGAAATGCCTGTGAAACAAACAAGTTTCAATATGATGTATGTTTCGGTGAAGCATTATTAAGGGCAAAAGATAAAGGAGCCGTAGGTTATATAGGTGGTTCAGACAAGACATACTGGGATGAGGATTATCATTGGGCTGTAGGATATAAAGCTGTTATGGTAAATCCGGCGTATGTTGATTCTTCACTGGGAGCATATGACAGGACCTTCCATATTAATGAAGAACCTCCTGACCAATGGTTTGTAACACAGGGACAGATGATAACAGCCGGCAATCTCGCAGTAACACAATCGGCTTCCAAATACACCAATTATTACTGGGAAATTTATTGCCTGATGGGAGACCCTTCCCTGATGGTGTATTATTCGGTTCCTCCTGAATTATCAGTAATATACAATCCTCTGCTGCCGATAGGGGCAACCACTTTTTCCGTTTCTACCGAGCCATATGCATATGTTGCTATATCGATGAACGGGATTCTTTATGGTGCTGCATTATCAGGCCCTGACGGAATAGCTGAAATACCGGCAGATACTTTTACAACCACCGGCACAGCAGATGTTGTAGTAGCCAAACAGAACAGGCAGCCTTTTGCAGGAACCGTGGATATTGAATCACTTACAGTTCCTTATATGATATGTTACAGCCATGAGATTAATGATTCAACAGGAAACAATAATGGTTCAGCCGACTTCGGCGAACAGATATGGCTTGATGTTGCATTAAAAAATATCGGGCCTTTATTAGATTCCAATATCACAGCCATATTGTCTACAACAGATACATCTGTCGAAATAACTGACAGCATTCATCACTGGGACACCATTGCGGGCGGACAGATCTCAATGCAGGATACTGCTTTTTCCTTTAAAGTGCTTGACTCAATAGAAGACCAGCATAATGTTGTTTTTAACTTATATATTGAAGACAGTACAGGTAACAGCTGGAACTCATTATTTTCTGTCAGGATAAATGCCCCTGCCTTTACCATCGATAACCTGGTAATTAATGACTCCGTATCAGGCAACGGCAACGGAAGGCTTGAGCCGGGAGAGAGTGCACAAGTTTCAGTAAGGGTTAAAAATACAGGACATTGTATGGCTACAGGCGCTGAATGTAACCTTGCCATATCAAACATCTGGTTTGACATTGCCAATACCCCTGTTATTCTTGATACTTTATTACCGGACTCCTCTGCATATCCGGTATTTGATATAACTATCAATTCATCTGCAGAATCAGGCTCTTATACTGATCTTATATTTACTGTTACTGACACTCCATATTCCGGACAAAAAATATATTACAGGCCCCTCGGTATCGTTGATGAGGATTTTGAAACAAATGACTTTAGTAAATTCAGCTGGATTAACGAAGATGATATCCCATGGATAACCGATACTGCAAGTCCCTATGAAGGTATATACAGCGCCAAGTCAGGAGATATCTCTGAATACCAGACAACAGAGTTATCGATTTCCTTTAATACGACTGTTGATGACAGCATCTCTTTTTATAAAAAAGTCTCTTCCGAAAAGGATTATGACTACCTGAAATTTTATATCGACAGCGTATGCAAAGAAGCATGGAGCGGGACCGTCAACTGGTCAAGGGAAAGTTATTTTGTAGCCAAAGGAACACATAATTTCAAATGGATATATTCAAAAGACGGTTCATCATCGAGTGGCTCTGACTGCGCCTGGATTGACAATATCATCTTCCCTCCTATCTACAAGATGAATGTCGCTGTTGTTGACAAAACGATCCAGATAACAAACCTGATATGCTTCCCGAATCCTGCAACTGAAAATGTAAATATTTTGTATTC
>CAZSJF010000043.1:10593-12597 GCA_964606705.1 uncultured Bacteroidales bacterium | reverse complement strand
TGTGTTGGGTGTGTTTGGGTTTTTTTGAAAGGGTCTCCGACAGTATCACCGACTATAGTTGCATCGTGCAATGGTGTGCCTTTTTCCTGCAAATCAACTTCAACAACTTTTTTGGCATTATCCCAGCAACCGCCGGCGTTTGCCATAAATATAGCCTGAAATAATCCAAATACAGCAATAGATATAAGATAGCTAATGAAAAATGATGCAGCTGCAAACTGAACTGCCGTTGTAGTTGCACCAATTGCTTCATATCCTGAAATAAATGCAAATGCCAGAGCAAAAGAGAAAATTGCAATGAAAATATTAAACATTCCGGTTTGTGCGTATTGAGTACATATCTTAACAACTTCTTTTGATTTTTCGGTAGAAGCCTTTTTATCAGCGTCTGCGTCAAGGTTGATGTTTTTCTTTATGTATTCAACTGCACGGTAAGCACCGGTTGTTACTGCCTGTATTGATGCGCCGGTAAACCAATAGATTACAGCACCGCCGCAAAGGAACCCAAGAATAGTCCATGGATTTAACACATTAAGAATTGTTTCCGGTTCAATACCAAGAACATTTTTAATAACTAAAATTAAAGAAAATATCATTGTTGTGGCACCAACAACTGCCGTACCTATCAGTACCGGTTTTGCCGTTGCCTTGAATGTATTGCCTGCACCATCGTTAGCTTCAAGGTAATGCTTTGCTTTTTCAAAATCAGGTTTGAAACCGAAATCTTTTTCAATTTCCTGAGATGCATTTTTGTTTTGTTCTATTAACGAAAGTTCGTAAACCGATTGAGCGTTGTCTGTTACCGGGCCATAGCTGTCAACAGCAATTGTAACAGGACCCATGCCCAACAGGCCGAATGCAACAAGGCCAAATGCAAATATTGAAGGATATATCATGTATTGGTCTAAACCGAAAGTGCTTGCAAAATAAGCTACAAACATTAATAAGAAAAACACCATACCCTGCCAGAATGCACTGAAGTTACCTGCAACCAGTCCGGAAAGAATTGTGAGAGATGCTCCGCCTTCTCTTGATGCAGTAACAACTTCATTCACATGGGCTGACTTGGGGCTTGTAAATATTTTCGTAAATTCAGGAATAAGAGCACCTCCAATTGTACCACAACTTATAATTGTTGAAAGCACTATCCAGAGACTTCCATCCTGAGCACCTATTGATGTTGCAGGACCAATTAACAGATAACTTGCAATGAATGTAACTATGATAGACATTATAGAAGTTATCCAGACAAGGCTTGTAAGAGGTTGCTCAAAATCTATATCATCCTTATTGCTGTATCTTACTTTGCTTATAAATCCATTGATCCAGAATGAAACAATAGAAGTGATAATCATAAGAATACGCATCACAAATATCCATGTCAATAATTCAGTTTGAAAACCAATACCTGCAACTGCAAGAACAATAAAACTGATTAAAGCAACTCCGGTAACACCGTATGTTTCAAAACCATCAGCAGTAGGGCCGACACTATCACCTGCGTTATCACCTGTACAATCAGCGATAACACCCGGATTGCGGGGGTCATCTTCACCGATTTTAAAAACAACTTTCATTAAATCTGAGCCTATGTCAGCAATCTTTGTAAAAATACCGCCTGCGATACGCAATGCAGATGCTCCGAGAGATTCACCTATCGCAAAGCCGATAAAGCTTGCTCCTGCAAGTTCTCTTGGCACAAACAACAAAATAATAAGCATCATTATTAATTCCACACAGATAAGCATAACACCTATGCTCATGCCTGAGTTTAAAGGGATAGTAAGAAGTTTCAATGGTTTTCTTTCAAGAGAAGCGAAAGCCATCCGGCTGTTGGCAAGTGTGTTCATCCTTATCCCGAACCATGCAACACCATACGAACCGAGAATACCGACCACAGTCCATCCAAGAATTAACATAACTCCGCTAAAACCTGCTTCCTGTAAATACCCGAAATAAAAAGCAATACATAATGCAAAAAAAACACCAAACACACCCAACACA
>CAZSJF010000043.1:0-10583 GCA_964606705.1 uncultured Bacteroidales bacterium | reverse complement strand
ATAAAAACGAAAAGATAAATTAAAAATTTTCCCTGCTGCAATAAATAAGTTTTACATGTTTCAAAAATAGTATTTGATACATCAAGCATTGATTGATGGGCTTTGAGTTTTTTTACTCTTAAAAACTGATATAACCCAAATGCCAATCCCAGAAGACATATAATAAAACCGAACATCAACAAATTGTTCTGATTTGAATTAAGTTCAGGGATTTTCAGATCTGCTTCACTTGCAAATGTAATTGAAGGCAGCAGCAACAAAATAAAAATTCTTACCAGGTTTTTCATAAATACATAAATTTAAGTTTCACAAATATTAATTACAGTTTTATATGACAAAAATAGAAAAAGAATTTATTAAACAAAACAGAAAGTATAAAATTAAGCTTTATTAACCGATGTTACACAGGAATAAATTGGCATAAACTAAGGTATAGAGGAAATAGAGGTATAAGGGGGAGGGTATAGAGGATAGAGCATGGGTATAGAATATCATGATCTATAAAAATCCTCAAATCTTATGAACCATATAATCAACAAAAATATGTGTGTTATTTTATCTTTCCTTATCCCTCTATACCTTTATACCCTATACCTTTAAAAAGTTTATAAATAATTTTACGTAACATCACTTATTAAATAATATTTCGTAAATTTACCACTTAATTCATATTGCATCTTAGTTTGGAAAAGGTAAAACTGGAAATACTGGCAATTTCATACAGCAGGTCACAGACAGGAGCTTATGCATTGATACTCGCTGAAGTTAACGGAAAAAGGAAACTGCCGATAATAATAGGGGCATTTGAAGCACAGGCAATAGCTGTTGCAATAGAAAAGATCAAGCCTTCACGCCCCCTGACACATGACCTGTTCAAAAATTTTGCTGAAACTTTTAAAATAGATTTAAAAGAAGTCATAGTGGACAAATATGCAGAAGGAGTATTTTTTGCAAAACTGGTCTGTGTACATAATAAAAAAGAAATTGAAATAGACTCCCGCACTTCTGATGCAATTGCCTTAGCGATACGCTTTAACTGCCCTATTTATACTTACGAATCCGTTTTCTCCATTGCAGGAATGATAATTGATATTGACGAAAGAGTATCTAAAAATAAAGATGAAGGTAATATTGAGGATGAAGAAGGGGATAATGAATATGCCCAGTATTCAATAGAAGAACTTAACGAGTTGCTTAATAAAGCCATAGAAGCGGAGGAGTATGAAAAAGCCTCGAAAATAAGGGATGAGATAAACAAAAGAAAATAATGTTATGTCAGATGTAAGATGTCAAATGTAAGAAAAATATCATATCTTGACTATTATTTACATTTGACATTTGACATTTGATATCTGACATTTTACATAACAATAGTAGCAATTTATATAAATCTGATCTTTACGGTAATTAATTGTTTTGGTTTGATAAGAAATTGTTAATCAAGGATTAAAAAACAAACATACAGATGAAACAGTATCTGGATTTGCTTGACCATGTTCTGAAAGAAGGCACAAAGAAGTATGACAGGACAGGGACAGGAACAATCAGCATTTTCGGATACCAGATGAGGTTTGACCTGCAAAAAGGGTTTCCGCTGATGACCACCAAAAAGCTCCATCAGCGTTCAATAATATACGAGTTGCTGTGGTTCTTACGAGGCGACACAAACATCAAATATCTCAACGACAATAAGGTTACGATATGGGACGAATGGGCTGATGAAAACGGAAATCTCGGGAATATTTACGGCTACCAGTGGCGTTCATGGCCTGCAGCAGACGGAAAACATATAGACCAGATCACACGGGTTATTGACTCTATAAATAACAAGCCCGACTCAAGAAGACATATCGTAAGTGCATGGAATGTAAGTGACCTTGATAAAATGGCCCTGCCGCCATGCCATATACTTTTTCAGTTTTACGTTTCAGAAGGCAGTTTATCATGCCAGCTTTACCAGCGCAGTGCTGATATTTTCCTCGGTGTTCCTTTCAATATAGCTTCTTATTCTCTGCTGACAATGATGGTTGCACAGGTTACAGGATTAAAGCCCGGCTGTTTTATTCATACTCTCGGCGATGCACACTTATACCTGAACCATGTCGAACAGGCTAACCTGCAGATGTCAAGGGAACCCCGCAAACTGCCTGTTATAAAACTCAACCCTGATGTAAAAAATATTTTTGATTTCAGATATGAAGATTTTAACATTGAGAACTATGACCCTCATCCTCATATCAAAGCTGAAATATCAGTATAAATGAACATTATTAGATAAACAAGGAAGTAGTAGGAATATTAACAAAAAATAAAAGGTTACTGGTTACTTGTTACTGGTTGGATTTACCAACAAGCAACCAGTAACCAGCAACAATTAAAAATATGATATCTGTAATAGCAGCAATAGCCCAAAATTATGCAATAGGAAAAGACAACAAACTATTGTGGCATATTTCCGAAGACCTTAAACGCTTTAAAAAGCTGACTACAGGACATAGCGTTATTATGGGAAAAAAGACTTTTGAATCTCTGCCGAACGGCCCTTTGCCAAACAGAAAAAATATTGTAATCTCCGGTGATAAAAACAACAGGTTTGAAAATTGCATAATGGCTTACTCCGTTGAAGATGCATTGACTAAATGTGATAAAAATGATGAAAATTTCATTATCGGCGGAGGCTCTGTTTACAGGCAGTTCCTGAAATATGCGGATAAACTGTATTTAACCATGGTACATAAAGACTTTGAAGCGGATACATTCTTTCCGGAAATAAATTTTGACGAATGGGAATTAATGGAAAGACATAATTTTGAAGCAGATGAAAAAAATAAATTTTCATACTCTTTTTTGAATTATAGAAAAAAGGCATAAATTTGCTGTAATAATATATCAATTAACTAAAAAAGAATTTATGAAAAAAAGAATTTTAATTTTAGCAACAGCTTTCGTAGTTGCTTTGGTATTAACCATAGGCTACACAAGCTGTAAAAAAGAGACAGAAGAAGAAACAGACACCCCTGATATTACTGCTGCTGACGATAATTCTCTGGCAGACAATATCTTTTCAGATGTTTTTACACAGGTAAGTGATGCCAGTGAAAATTCGAAAGATTCTATCAGCAGTAAAAAAGGTTCAAAAGGCGACACATTGGTTTTCACCAAAGGGAGTTGTGCCACAATAACTGTCTGGCCGGCAATTTTAGATTCATTTCCAAAATATATGATTGTTGATTTCGGTTCAACAAATTGCATATGCGCAGACGGCAAAAGCAGAAGAGGGAAAATCCTGGTTACAGTAGAAAACGGATGGTATAAAGATTCTGCTTCCGTTCACACAATAACATTTGACAATTATTATGTTAATGACTATAAGGTTCAGGGAACAAAAACTGTTACAAACAAAGGCCGCAACTGCTGCATGGAATTATGGTTCCATGTTGTAATTGACAATGCTGTTATCACAAAACCCAACGGAGACGTTATCTCATGGGAATCTGTCAGGGAAAGAGTTTGGAAAGAAGGGGAAGACACCCCATGGCCTGTTATCTGCGATGACGTTTACGAGATTTACGGCACACAGAGCGGAACTACTGCCACAGGCAAAAATTACACCATTACTGTCATTGATTCACTTAATGTACAGGTTTGCTGTAAATGGATAAGAGGCGGAGTCCTTGAACTCAATATTGAAGGGCTGCCCACAATCACTGTAGATTATGGAGATGACATCTGTGACAATCTGGCTGTTGCCACAGTGAACGGCACAGATTATACGATTACTATGAATTAATTCAAAAAAAATATATAGAAAAGCCTTTCGTGATCACGGAGGGCTTTTTTGTTTTACGTCTTCAGCTTTTTCTTTTTTGCGGCAGGAAATAAAACATTGTTCAGTATCAACCTGTAACCCGGGGAGTTGGGATATAAATTCAGTTCAGTGGGAGGGTCGCCTACAAGATGCCTGTAATCCTCAGGGTCATGGCCTCCGAGAAATGTCCATGTTCCGTTTCCGTACTCACCATGTATGTACCTCGCTTCATTAAACGATTTATTCTCTCCCATGACAAGAACTGTAGGCTTTACATATTTTTTATTAAAAGCGGTTGTTTGCCCCATAAATCCTTTGATAACTGTTTCATGATCCTGGCAGAGCATTGTCGGGACAGGATCCCATTTTGCAGAAAATTCAAACAAAGTAAAAAAATCGTTCGTTTCATTAATAGTTTTTGAGCGGGTATCGGAAACATCTATAGATGAGATTTCATACTCCCATGGATTATCGCTCAATGTAAAATTGGTAAATGCAAAACATTTGCTGTAATCTATCTTTTTCTGAAAATCCGGATCAGGAGGGTCTCCGTCAAACATATAATCGCATATATCAACACCTTCGGCAGCGAGGGCAACGTCATAGCTGTCGGGGGCAGAACACATTGAAAAAAGGTATCCTCCGCCTGCGACAAAATCTCTTATGGCTTTGGCAACAGCTGATTTGCATTGTGAAACTTTGTTAAATCCCATTTTTCTGGCAATCTCTTCAGATCTTCTCTGGTCTTCAATATACCATGCCGCATTCTGATATGCAGCCCAGAATTTGCCATACTGTCCCGTAAAATCTTCATGGTGCAGATGCAGCCAGTCATATAAGGGCAGTTTGCCCTGAAGTACTTCCTCATCATAAATTTTATCATAAGGAATTTCTGCATAAGTCAGGACAAGAGTAACCGCATCATCCCAAGGCAGCAAATTGGAAGGGGCGTAAACAGCTATCTTCGGTGCTTTGTATAATTTGATTTCCGTCATATTCACTTCCGGGTCTGATATCTCCTGCAGTATTTCCGTTGACTGCACATCAGCAATGACTTCATAAGAGACGCCCCTTATAATACATTCCTGTTCCAGAACCTTGTCATTTTTATACATAAAGCTTCCGCCGCGGTAATTCAGCAGCCAGCTTACTTCAACACCCTGCTGCAGCGTCCAGTATGTAATACCGTATGCTTTGAGATGGTTTTTCTGCGTGTTATCCATCGGTATCAGGATATAGGCTGCATGTATTGTGTTAAAGCAAAGTATGATGAAAGCAATATTAAGAATATGTTTTATGATTCTCTTCATAATTATATCATCCAACGAAATACAAATTTATGATTAATCCGTTCAATTTCAAAGGAAAATTATAAATGACAGCTTATAAAAAACAGGGGTTAAAACGGACTTTCTTCTTCATTGTAATTCTGGTTTTCCCCTTCTTCTTTCATGTCATTAAGCTTTGAAGGCATGGTAAAGGTTGTTGTTCCTTTGTCAAAGTCGTCAGAAGGAACAAGCCTGTCTTCTGGTCCGCTTGTTTCGAGGTCAATGAATTTTGCAAATTTGTCAATAAAGCGCAGTTTAACATCTCCGAGTGCACCGTTACGGTGTTTAGATATTATAATTTCAGCAATACCTTCGGTGGGGTTGCCATCTTCGTCTTCGGTCAGTTTGTAATATTCAGGGCGGTAAATAAATATCACAATATCTGCATCCTGTTCAATAGCTCCTGATTCCCTGAGGTCGGACAATATAGGCCTTTTGGTCCCTCCTCTTGTTTCAACAGCACGGCTCAGCTGGGAAAGGACAATGACAGGCACATCCAGTTCCTTGGCAAGACTTTTAAGTGATCTTGATATATTACTTATTTCCTGTTCACGGTTGCCTTTATTTTCTCCGCCTGTGCTTACCAGCTGTATATAGTCGATAATTATAAGTTCTATTTTCTTTTCATGTTTCAGCCTGCGGCATTTTGCCCTGAGTTCAAATATTGACAAAGCGGGTGTATCGTCTATATAAAGCGGAGCATCTACGAGCTTGTTGATCTTTGAATTCAACTGCTCCCACTCGTATTTTTCAAGCGTTCCTTTCCTGAGTTTTGTGGCATTGAGTTCCGTTTCACTTGATATAAGTCGTGTCACAAGCTGTGTTGCCGACATTTCAAGAGAGAAAAAAGCCACAGGTTTCTTATGGTCAACAGCAACGTTTCTGGCCATAGAAAGCACAAAAGCTGTTTTTCCCATACCGGGGCGGGAAGCAACTATTATCAGGTCTGACTTTTGCCATCCGGCTGTAATCCTGTCTATTCCTGTATAACTTGAAGGGACTCCGCTCAGGTTGCCTTCCTGCTTGGCTGCAAATTCTATCTGTGCTTTTGCTTCTTTTATAAGGGAATACATGTCCTCATAATTCCTTCTAAGATTACCTTCACTAAGGGAAAACAAACTGCTTTCAGCTTTGTCGAGCAGGTCAAACACATCGGAACTGTCTTCATAGGCATCCCTGGTGATCTCAGAGGAAATGCGGATCAGTTCACGCTGAACAAATTTCTGAATGATTATACGCGCATGGAATTCAATATTTGCAGCAGAAGCCACACGGTTGGTAAGCTGGGTTATGAAATACGCCCCTCCTACAATCTCCAGTTCATCACTTTTTTTAAGTTCGTTGGTAACGGTCAGTATATCTATAGGTTCTGATCTTGAAAACAATCTTAATATAGCCCCAAATATCACCTGGTGGGCTTCTTTGTAGAAAACCTCAGGTTTCAGTATATCTATAACACTGGTTAATGCGTTTTGTTCGAGCATTAAAGCCCCTAATACAGCTTCTTCAAGTTCAACAGCCTGAGGGGGAAGTTTGCTGTGCTCAATAAAATCCTGAGCTACAAACGATTTCCTGACTTTCTTTCTTGTCTCCGCCGTTTTTTCCAGTGATGTCTTAAATGTTTTTTCCATGTCGGCAAAAGTATGAAATATAAAAAATAACATAGCTAAAAATAATACAATATTGTTATTCACATATCATTTTAGCCATATATTTCAATGGTTTTAGGGGTTATTAACAAAAAAAAGTTGAAAAGTAATGCTCCAAAAATTTAATCCATGTTTTTTAACAACCTTTATAAAAATGATGTACATTTGTTTGTTAGTGAATATTTTTTATACATAAACCGATTTAATAATATTTAAAATCATAAAAAAATGCTAAAAAAAATATCAGAATTACATGATTTGGCAAAGAGCAGTAAAAAGAAAAAACTTGTTCTTGCTGTTGCTAATGACGATCATGCTCTCGAAGCAGCCGTTAAAGCGTCAGAAGCTAATATTATTGAGCCAATACTTGTCGGGTCAAAAGATAAGATAAAAAGTATTGCAGATAAAAATTCCCTGAATATTTCGAAGATGGAGATCATTCACGAGGAAGATACAAACAAGTGTGCAGAAATTGCCGTAAAACTTGTTCATGACAAACAGGCTGAAATCCTTATGAAAGGCAATATCGGCACTTCCGCTCTACTGAAAGCTGTGCTTAACAAAGAATTCGGTTTAAGAAAAGGTTCATTGCTTTCACATCTGGCTATTTTTGAAATAGGGACTTATCATAAATTGATCGGCTTGTCTGATGCCGGAATAAACATCGCACCTGACCTTAATGCAAAGGTTGGAATTATTGAAAATTCTGTTTATTACTTAAGGAAGATAGGCATTGAAAAGCCAAAAATTGCAATACTTGCAGCTGTTGAAACAATGAATATGGATATGGTAGCCACCATTGATGCTGCAATACTTTCAAAGATGTGCGACAGGAAACAGATAAAAAACTGCATTATTGACGGCCCTCTGGCTATGGACAATATAGTAAGCCTGGAAAGTGCCAGACACAAAGGAATAGAAAGCGTTGTTGCAGGTGATGCCGATATGATCATCGCTCCTGACATTGAAGCAGCTAATGCCATTTACAAGACCTACAGTTTTGTCGCAAATGCCAAGTGCGCAGCAATAATTATCGGGGCATCAGCACCTGTGGTTCTTACATCAAGGTCTGATTCGGATGAAACAAAACTTAACAGCATTGCACTGGCTGCTGCTATAAAGTAAAATATACTTCGGCTGAATGAGTTTGCGATATTTTAACAATATGGACACTGAACTTGTCGAAATGTCCTGTTGTTTTTTAAATTTATATGCAATTTTTTATTTATGGAAAACAGAAAAGTGAGGGTGCGTTTTGCTCCCAGCCCTACAGGGCCTTTACACATAGGAGGCGTCAGAACTGCATTGTATAACTACCTGTTTGCAAAAAAATGCAACGGGGATTTTATCCTTAGAATTGAAGATACTGACCAGACACGCTTTGTTAAAGGTGCGGAAGAGTATATCATTGAATCATTGAAATGGTGCGGGATAGAATTTACCGAAGGTGTTGTTGCAGGCGGCAGTTACGGCCCTTACCGCCAGTCTGAGAGAAAGCACATTTATAAAAAATATGCTGACCAACTGATAAACGGAGGCTTTGCATATTATGCCTTTGATTCGGGAGAGGAACTTGAAAAAGCCCGCATAGACTGCGAAAAACAAAAGGCAACTTTTATATATAATTCAAAGAACCGTAATAACTTCAGAAATTCATTCACGTTATCAGGTGAAGAGATAAAACAAAAACTGTCAGCAGGAGAGGAATATGTCATACGTTTTAAAATGCCCGAAAATGAAACGGTAGAATTTTCTGACATAGTGAGGGAAAAAATTGCTGTTGACACATCAACGCTGGATGATAAGGTGCTGTTTAAATCCGACGGAATGCCCACATACCACCTTGCCAACGTTGTTGACGACTACCTGATGGAGATATCCCATGTGATAAGAGGTGAAGAATGGCTGCCGTCAACACCACTGCATGTACTTTTATACAGGAGCTTCGGATGGGAAAAGAGCATGCCGCAGTTTGCACACATGCCGCTGACACTCAAGCCTGACGGGAAAGGCAAGCTCAGCAAACGAGACGGCGACAGGCTAGGATTTCCTGTATTTCCGGTAAACTGGACAGACTTGAAAACAGGGGAACTTTACTCAGGCTTCAGAGAAAGAGGCTTTTTCCCCGATGCATTTATAAATATCCTGGTTTTACTGGGTTGGAATTCCGGAACAGAACAGGAAATATTTTCAATGAAAGAACTTGTTAATGCTTTCTCACTCGAAAAAATAGGAAAATCAGGTGCAAGATTCGATTTCGAAAAAGCAAAGTGGTTCAACCACCAGTATCTGATTAAAAAAACAGACGAGGAACTGGCAGACCTGTATATGCCTGTTTTAAAAGACAAAGGCATAAATGCTGACAAACCCTATGTTGTAAAGGTTTGCGGAATGGTTAAGGAAAGAGTGGATTTTGTGAGCGAGTTATGGGAGCAGTCTTCATTTTTCTTTCAGCCTCCACAACAATTCGATGAAAAAGAGATCAAAAAAACATGGAAAGAAGATACGCCTGCATTATTGAACGACATGATAAATTTATTGTCACAAATAACACCATTTGAAAGTGAAAACATAGAGCAAACCATCAAGCAGGAACTTGAAGAAAAAGGAATAAATGCGGGACAGGTGTTTAAAGCAGTGAGGCTCGCCCTCGTAGGAGAAATAAAAGGCCCGCACTTATTTAATATAATGGGAATGCTCGGGAAAGAAGAAGTGTTGAAAAGGATAGACATACTGCTGAAAAAATAACTCTGCAAGCATGTTATCTTAACAAACATAATTAAAAGTGTATCTTTTTTTCATATCTCAGTTATATTTGTATTAAAAAAATAAAAATGAAAACGATATTAATAATAATGCTGGCAACACTTAGTTCTGCAGTTTATCCGCAAAAACTTGAGCCTACAGAAAAATTTGCTTTAATGAACATAACGGTCACAAATTCCGATGGCAAACCAAAAGCTAATGAAATTGTAATCCTTCAGGGGAAAAAGACAGGAGTAAAGATAGAGAGTAAAACAGATGCATCCGGCAAAGCCCAGGTTTTACTGCCTAAAGGGGACACATATCTTATCAAATATAAAAACTTCAGCAAGGAAACGGAATACAGCGAAATGGAAATACCTGATAAGCCGGGGCTGATGACAGCGGAACTGTCAATAGAATACGAACCCGCCAAAACTTACACTCTCGACAATGTATTCTTTGATACAGGAAAGGCAACGCTCAGAAAAGAGTCCTACACTGAACTTAATGAACTTGCAGAAGTGATGAAAAATAAAGAAACTCTGGAAATAGAAATAGCCGGCCATACTGACAACGTCGGCAGTGATGAGGCTAACCTTGTGCTCTCACAAGGCAGGGCGGATGCTGTGAGGAACTACCTGCTGTCAAAAGGTATAGACTCAAAAAGAGTTACGGCAAAGGGTTATGGCGAAACCCAGCCTGTTGCAGATAACGATACTGATGAAGGCAGGCAGAAGAACAGGAGGACTGAAGTTAGGATAATTAAGGAGTAAATATTATTTTAATAAACATGGATACTATTCTGTGCAGACGGCAGGTAGTTTATTCCCAACCAGCTATTACTTTTCTTAAATTATTCTTTCTTTTGCTACCACCAAAAGAAAGAAACAAAGAAAAGTCACCGCTAAATGATTAATTTGCTAAAATCTACGAGAAATTTATTTCCACCGCATTCCAAGCCGTCACGATATTTGCTATTTTTTTCATAGTTAATAATTTGATCGGGACTCGTGGAATGCTCCTATCAACCACACACCAAACACACCCAACACA